>JAPLEL010000103.1:0-33795 GCA_026391415.1 Bacteroidota bacterium | reverse complement strand
GTGGCTGGAACACCCGCAGGATGGCAAGTAAACAATGGTTCTACTAGTTGGGGCAGGGTAGTTTTACAATTAGCCCCATCTAATAATAATTTATTGTATGTGCTTTATGAAAATGGGCAGAGCCAAGCGAGTCCATCATTATTGCCTGAGGTTGATATGTTTAAAATAGACCTTACCAGTGGCACGCCTATATTTACAAATTTATCCATCAATATGCCAGATATGCCTGGCAATAATAAAGCAGGATCTGATCCTATTGCAATACAAGGCGGATATGATATGTTGATGCAAATTAAACCCGACGATGCAAATGCCATATTTGTAGGAGGCACTAATTTGTATCGTTCTACCAATGGTTTTGCTACTAGTGGAAATACCAGTTGGATTGGCGGATATGCCAGTAATTTTACTACAAACCTATATCTAAACAGTCATCCAGATATGCACTATTTGGCTTTTGATCCTACCAATTCTAAAAGGGCTTTTTGCTGTAACGATGCAGGAATTCAGGTTACAGAAGACATAACTGCAACAACAGTGGCATGGACTTTTTTGCCAAATTACCAAACCCTGCAATATTATTATGTTGCAATTGATCCTGTAGCTGAAAGAAATAATTTTATTGGAGGCGCACAAGACAATGGTACTTGGTACCGTGATGCCTCCTTAAACTTTGGAGCAAGACCCATTACTAGACCTGGTATAAATGACTATGTAAACTTATATGGTGGAGATGGTGTTGCTGTAGATATTGCCAAGGTTAATGGTGGCCAACAACTAACTTATTTTGGTGCGCAGAGTGGCATAATTGTTAGAGATGAATTATTGAATAATGCCAGCTATCCAGGTCTATCTATCAAGCCTAAAGTGGCGGATTTAACTAGTAATGGATCTACAGGCTATGGCGATTTTATTACCAATTTTAAATTGAGTAATTCAAATTCAGATGTTTTATTTTATGCCAACTACAACAAGCTATTTAAAACCAATCAGGCAAGTTTGGTGGATAGTACTAAATGGACCAGATTGTCTGGTGTAGAAACTACGGTGAATAGTTTAGGCACTGCGAGTGTTTCTATTCGTGCAATGGATTTCTCTTGGGGCCCTTATCAAACGACCCATGCCATGTTTTTTGGCACCAATACAGGTAAAATATATCGACTAGATAATTACGAAAATGCCAATGGTAATTCTATTCCTGTTGATATTACCCCTAAACTTTTAACTACAGGAAATGTGCAAGACATTGCAGTGAATCCAAATGACGACAACGAAATAATGGCTGTAGTATCTAACTATGGCGTAGTATCCATTTGGTGGACTTACAATGCAAAATCTCCTACACCAAGTTGGTCTAATGCAGAAGGCAACTTAACCCTTCCATCTGTTAGGGCTTGTGCAATTGTGGTAAAAAAAGATGCCAATAACAACCCTATCACTGAATATTATGTGGGCACTTCTGTAGGACTTTATACTACTTCAAGTATTGGGCAAACACTTGGCGCTGGCGGAACAATTGTATGGTCTAGAGAAGGTGCAACTGTTTTAAATTATGCCGTGATTTCATCTTTAGATTATCGCCCAGAAGACAATACCCTATTGATTGGCACCCATGGTAATGGTATGTATTACACAACCATTGGGTCTGCTAATTTTGTACCTAATCAACCTACTGCCATTGCTACTGTTTTAAATGATAAGAACTTTATTTCAATTTTCCCTACTATTAGTAAAGGGGTTTATCAATACCAACCAGGAACCCTCACCGGTATTCAATCAGTAAATATTCAAGCCTATAATTTATTAGGTCAATTAGTTTTTCAAGTACAAGGAAAATATACAAGGGGCAATATTTCACTGAGCCAATATCCTGCAGGCACTTATATTATTAAAATAATTAGTAGCGATAAAAAATATCAAACAATACAAAAAGTAATTAAGCAATAGACATGAATTTTAATCGAATATTTGGCTTAATTATTTTTTTAATGCTTGTAATAACTACGCAGGCTCAAACACTTATTATTAAAGCATTCGAACGCAATACCATTAGTGGCGTTGCCCCAACACCTATTATAAGTATTGGCGGAAAAGAGACCATTGAGCAACCAAATAACGCAAGCCCTTCGTATTTTTTTTACCTAATTGCATCGAATTATTTACAAGTTTCCATTGAACAAGTTTGGATAAAACAAGTCTGTTTTAGTGCCAAGATATCAAAACTAAAAACCCATACAATTGTTCTAAAAAATAGTACCGATTCTACTACTATATCTGCCACAAAAAACACAAGCCTTTGGCAATTACAGGTACTTGGTAAATTAACAAAAATTGCAAATCAACAAAAATTACAGCCCCTTATTAGCAATAATAATTTAGTGGTACTACTAAAAGATTCAAAAGGCCGCAGATACACAAGAATAATCCCGCAAATAATTGAATTAGAATCAGAACGTTTGCAATAATTGATTTTTTTAGCCTTTTATAGAACATTGTAAGTGTTCTGAATTACCTTTATGCCCTAAAATATTATTTATGTTGGAACCTTGGCGCATGGGAAAAGTTATTAAAATAGCTAATGAAACCCCATCTACTCGCAGATTTTGGATTGAAGTACCAGAAATTTCTGAATTTAATTTTATATCAGGGCAGTTTGTAACCCTGGATCTTCCTATACACGAACAGAAAAATAAACGATGGAGAAGTTATTCCATTGCATCTGCTCCTGATGGAACAAATGTATTTGAGTTGGTAATTGTTTTTTTAGAAGGCGGATTGGGTACTACTTATTTATTCAACGAAGTAAGTATAGGATCCGAAATTTTATTAAGAGGCCCTCAAGGTAAATTTGTAATACCAGAAATTCTAGATACCGATTTGTATTTAATTTGTACAGGAACCGGTATTGCACCTTTCCGTTCAATGGTTCACCATATACATAACCACAAAATACCGCACCAAAAAGTTCATTTAATTTTTGGATGCCGACATTTTGAAGATGGATTATATATCAACGAATTAAAAGAATTAGAAAAATTAGAACCTGGCATCCATTTTCATCCCTGTTATTCAAGAGAAACGGAAGTGCCTGCAGGCAGCCAAAAGGGTTATGTTCACAGCGTTTATAAAGAATTATGTGAAAATGGCGCCAAACCCGCCAACTTTTATCTATGTGGTTGGAAGAACATGATAGACGAAGCCAAGCAAAGTATTCTTGCCATGGGTTACGATAAAAAAGCCATCCATTTAGAATTATACGGTTAGTACTGACCAGATCCTAATAGCACTAAGGTGCAAGCTTCTAATGCCGCTATATCATTTGCTTTTGCTAGCTCAGATAAAGCGGCATTTTCTGTTCCAGGATTAAAAATGATTCTCTTGGGTTTTAAAGAAAGAATGTATTGATAATATTGCTCTTGTAACACAGGGTTTAAATACAATGTAACTGTGTCTACACCTTGTTCTTCAGGGAATCCTGTAACAATAGGTGTATCTCCAATATTGCCCGCCTTATTGCCCACTGCTACTACCGAATGATGGTGTTTTTTTAATTTTTCAACCACTAAAAAGCTATACCGTTCTGGATTGTTTGAAGCGCCAAGAACTATTGTTTTTTTATTGGAAACCATAACGCACACTATTAAATTAGTAAAATAAAGGGTTGTTTAATTAATAAAAATAAACTTGTTTTTTGTACTATTTGTTTTGTTTTTTACTTCTATTTTTTATGTTAAGAAATTGATAATTAAAAAAAGTGATAATCATGTGCAAAAAAATAAGGCTTCGAAGTTAAAAACACATTGTTTATTAATATATATTTTCTAACTTTCCTAATAGATTATTAACCCATCATTCAAACTAATACAATCATGGCAAAAGCAAGTAAAAAAAAGGTAGCAAAGAAAGCAGCTCCAGCTAAAAAAGCAGCTCCTAAAAAAGCAGCTCCAGCTAAAAAAGCAGCTCCTAAAAAAGCAGTAAAAAAAGCAGCCCCAGCTAAAAAAGCAGCTCCTAAAAAAGTTGTAAAAAAAGCAGCTCCAGCTAAAAAAGCAGCTCCTAAAAAAGCAGTGAAAAAAGCAGCTCCAGCTAAAAAAGCAGCTCCTAAAAAAGTTGTAAAAAAAGCGGCTCCAGCTAAGAAAGCAGCTCCTAAAAAAGTTGTAAAAAAAGCGGCTCCAGCTAAAAAAGCAGCTCCTAAAAAAGCAGTGAAAAAAGCGGCTCCAGCTAAGAAAGCAGTTGCACCTAAAAAAGCAGCTCCTAAAAAGAAAAAAACAACTAAAGTAGTATTAGCACCAGTTGTGGTTGCACCTGCTCCAGTAGTTGTAAAGAAAGCAGCTCCTAAAAAGAAAAAAGCTCCTAAAAAAGTAGTAGCACCTGTATTGTTTGCACCGGTTGTTGAAGTAGTTGCAGCTCCAGAAGTTGTTGTTACTGAAACACCTGTACCTCCAGTAGCTGAATAAAGCTTTCTTTAATTAATACATTTATCCTCCTGCCAATATTCAAATATGAATGATGGCAGGAGTTTTTTTTAAGAAGTTATTAACTCCTTTTTTTTAAATAAAATTTAAAAAATGCGCAGCATCTACCTTTTAATTACCTGTTTTTTTTCCATTGTTTCAATGGCGCAATCGAATGGAAAAATTAATGATAGAACAAAAAACATGCAACGCCATGATGGTTATTTTACCTATTGGTGGGATGCTGCAAATGGAAAAATATGGCTGCAAGCCGATAAATTAGAAACCGAATTTTTATACGTTAATTCACTTCCAGCGGGTATTGGCTCAAATGATTTAGGGCTCGACCGAGGACAAATTGGCGATACACGGATTGTGTTTTTTAATAAAGTTGGAAAGAAATTATTTTTGGTTCAGCCCAATTATGAATATAGAGCAATCAGCCCAAACACTAATGAACAAAGGGCTGTGAAGCAATCTTTTGCACAATCAATCATTGCAAATTTTACCATTGAAGAAGATGAAGGAGACAAAGTATTGGTAGATGCTACTAGTTTTTTTGTTAGAGACGCACATGGTGTTGCCGATAAAATTCGTGCATTAAAACAAGGCAATTATAATTTTAATGAAGCACGATCTGCCATCTACTTAGCCAACACTAAAAACTTTCCTTTAAACTCAGAATTTGAAGCGACTATTACTTTCACTGGAGGTACTGACGTTGGTAGATTTATAACCAGTGTTACCCCATCTCCAGAAGCAATTACGGTTAGAATGCACCATTCTTTTGTACAATTGCCCGATAATAAATACCAGCCACGTCGCTATGATATTCGCAGTGGTTATTTTGGAACATCTTATTTCGATTATAGTACTGCATTTACAGAACCCATTGAACAAATGGTCATCAACCGCCATCGGATTGAGAAAAAAAATCCGGATGCAGCAATGAGTGAACCAGTAAAACCCATTACTTATTATTTAGACAATGGTACACCAGAACCCATTCGCTCTGCTTTGTTAGACGGAGCAAGATGGTGGAACCAAGCTTTTGAAGCAGCGGGTTTTAAAAATGGTTTTATTGTTAAAGTATTACCAGATTCTGCAGACCCAATGGATATTCGTTACAACCTGATTAATTGGGTGCATCGATCAACACGTGGATGGAGTTATGGTGCTAGTATTACAGACCCTAGAACGGGTGAAATTATTAAAGGTCAAGTAACGCTTGGCTCATTACGTGTTCGTCAAGACTATTTAATTTTCACTGGACTCCTTGCACCATTTGAAACAGGTAAGCCTGTTCCTGAAACCATGAAACTAGCGGCTCTAAAGCGTTTGCGCCAGTTAGCTGCACATGAAGTTGGTCACACACTTGGTCTACAACATAATTATGCATCGAGTTTTAATAATAGGGCTTCTGTAATGGACTACCCGCATCCCGATGTTTTTGTAAACAGCAAGGGCGCAATTGATTTCAATCAAGTGTATACCAACGAAATTGGAGAATGGGATAAAAGAGCTATTCAATATGGATACACGCAATTTGCAAACCAAAATAAAGAACAATCTGGCTTACTCGAATTGCTAGAAGAAAATACAAAAAAAGGATTGCTATTTATTGCAGATGCAGATGCGCGTGCCGAAAGTGGTATGCATCCTTATGCGCATTTATGGGATAATGGCACAGATGCTACTGATGCATTAAAGAAAATAATACAAGTAAGAAAACTTGCTCTTGAACATTTTTCTGAAGATGCCATTGCACCTAATACACCTAATGCAAAACTAGAAGACGTTTTAGTACCCATTTATAATTTTCATCGTTACCAATTAGAAGCCAATTGCAAATTAATTGGCGGGATGAATTATAGTTATAGTGTAAAAGGCGACCAACAAGTAAAGCCAACTATTTTATCAAAGGCCATTCAAGAAAAAGCGTTGGCCGAAGCATTAGATTGTTTGAGTCCAGAAATATTAACCTTATCTAACAAAATCATTGGTCTTATACCGCCCCGACCACCAATGTATTATGGTATTGGTGAACTCTTTCAAAAAAGAACAGGCATGAGTTTCGATCCTTTGGCAGCTGCTGAAGCACTCACCAATTTTGAATTAGGATTTTTATTCAACCCAGAACGGGCCAATAGACTAGTGCAATTTAAAGCCGAAGCTGGTAGTTTGGGTTATGATGATGTATTAGATGCAACGATAAAAAAAACATGGAAATCCAGTTCTAAAAAAGGCTTAGAACAACAGGTGCAATTACAAGTGCAACAAATGGTATTAAGTTTCATTATTGCACTTAGCCAATCTGAATCAGCCAACTATGCTGTAAAAGCCATTTGCTTCGATCGCCTACAAATAATAAAAGGATTGGCGCTTGCAGAAGCAAAAACCAATCCTTCATTAAAAGCACATTATTTATATGCAGTAGAAAGAATTAATAAACCAAAAGAAATCAGTTTACCTGCAGCAAAATCAATTGCACCAGGCGCACCAATTGGTTGTGATTGGGATAGCCAATATTAAACCAACATGCGCAAAGGCTCTTCTAATAAGCTTTTTAGCGTTTGTAAAAAGGCGGCCCCTGTTGCGCCGTCTACTACTCTATGATCGCAACTTAAAGTAAGTTTCATTACATTTCCTGGAACTACTTGGCCATTTTTTACAACCGGCACTTGTGCAATACCACCTACTGCAAGTATACAGGCATCTGGTGGATTGATGATGGCTGTAAACTCTTCTATACCATACATTCCTAAATTAGAAATAGTGAATGTGCTGCCTTCCCAATCGGATGGTTGTAATTTTTTATCTTTTGCTTTTTGTGCAAACTCTTTTACTTCTACATTAATTTGACTCAATGATTTTGCATCTGCAAAACGCACTACCGGCACCAATAGTCCTTCTTCAACTGCTACTGCTACGCCAATATTTACATGGTGGTTATAACGAATGGTATCACCCAACCAACTACTGTTTACTTTAGGATGTTGTTTTAAAGAAAGTGCTACTGCTTTTAACACCATATCATTGAAGCTAATTTTTACTTTAGCCACTTCATTAATTTTGGTGCGCGCTGCAACAGCTGCATCCATATCAATACTCATGGTTAAATAAAAATGTGGCGCAGTAAATAAACTTTCACTCAATCTGCGTGCAATTACTTTGCGCATTTGAGAAACAGGTACTTCATCAAAACTAATTTGACCTGCTACTGAAGCAATTGAAACACTAGGTGCTGCAGTTGCTGCTGCTGGAGTAGCCGCTGTTGCTGGTGTGTAGCCGTCTATATCTGTTTTGGTAATCCGTCCATTGTCGCCAGTTCCTTTTACAAAACGCAAATCAATGCCTTTTTCTGAAGCCACTTTTTTAGCCAATGGAGATGCAAAAATGCGTCCTTCATTTACTACAGTGCTTTCAATTGCAACTGCTGCCGCCACAACTGGTGCTGCTGCTGGACTTGCTTTTGCTGCCGCCGCAGTAGCCGCTACAACTGGTGCTGAACCTGCAGATTTTGCTGAAGCTACAATGCTTGTAATATCTAAACCAGCATCGCCAATAATGCAAAGTAAATCGTTCACTAAGATTTTCTCTCCTGCTTTTGCACCTTGGTATAATAAAATACCGTCTTTATAACTTTCTAGTTCCATGGTTGCTTTATCGGTTTCGATATCTGCTAACACTTCGCCTTTTTTTACTTTATCGCCAACTTGTTTTTGCCACCCTGCAACTACCCCTTCTGTCATGGTATCGCTTAAACGTGGCATAAGCACTACTTCATCCATTGCACTAATATCAATTGCTGCTGCAGTAGGCGCTGGAGCTGCTGCCACTGGGGTTGCTACCACTGCTTCAGTTTCGCCAGTTGATTTAGCCAACAGGGCACTGATATCTTCACCTGCAGTTCCAATAATGGCTAATAAATCGTTTACTTGTAATTTTCCACCCTTACCGGTTCCAATATGTAAAAGCGTTCCTGCTTGGTAACTTTCTAGTTCCAAGGTTGCTTTATCTGTTTCAATTTCTGCTAATAAATCTCCTTTACTAACTTTATCTCCTACTTGCTTATGCCAAGCCGCAATAACACCTTCTGTCATTGTATCACTTAATCGGGGCATTAATATCGCTTCAGCCATAGTTATTTTGCTCTTTAAAATTAAAAGTGAAATTAAGGTAAAAAAAAGAATCAAGGTAAAAGAACACCAATTCTATGGGTTAAAAAAGTAATTGGGGATAAAAAACTTCCAAAATCACAAAATCATTTAGCTTCCTATTAAAAAATATTAGACCTACTGCCCCTGCGATAAACTATAGGTTTTTTTGCCGTCCCAAGTGTTTAAAAGCTCTGTTGAACACACTTTATAGTCTTGAATCATACGTTTATAGAGTTCTAAAATTTCTATTTGGGTTACTGGAATTTCGCCAATACTTTCAAATCGAATATGGTACTGGTTTACAAGATTGGTAAAAACCGAACCCTTGGGCCATACCTGCGTACCCCTATTACTGATGTTGACTAATTTAAAAATATCAAGCGTGTGTTTCAAACATTTATCGGCAATAATTTGTGGCTGTTCGTTGCTTTCAATAAACATATCTACCCCAATAATTTCTTCGTTTTCTATCTCTTTACTTTCCAACATGGGATTGTTATTGAGCATGAAATGGGTTGGGGTAACATAATGGTTTTGAATAGCAGGTTTTGGATGATGCGTTGGTTGCTTTCCAAAATTATTAATGATGGCTGTAGCAAATTCAGTAGTATTTAAAGATGGAATGCTTCTATCTCCAAAATCACCTGTATGCACACCACTTTCTAAAGTATACAGCAATGCATTTTCAATCATGGCTGATTTTTCCATTAACCCTAAGTGACGCAACATGCCAAATCCACTTAACAATAAAGCCGTTGGATTGGCAATATTTTTTCCGGCAATATCTGGTGCCGTTCCGTGCACTGCTTCAAAAATACAAATATGGTCTCCAATATTAGCAGACGGCGCAAAACCTAATCCACCAACAAGTCCTGCGCATAAATCACTTACTATATCTCCTTGTAAATTGGTTAATACCACTACATCAAATAAGTCGGGTCTTGAAACAAGTTTCATGCAAAGGTCATCAACAATTACATCGTCGGCATTTAAATCAGGATATTCTTTTGCAACTTTATAAAACACTTCTAAAAACAAGCCATCGGTCATTTTCATGATATTCGACTTGTGTCCGCAAGTGATTCTTTTGGCCCCTTCTTTTTTGGCCATTTCAAAAGCGTATTTAATTAATTGCATGCTACCTGGGCGGGTAATAAATCTTCTGCCCAATGCCACATCATGGGTTAGCATGTGTTCTATTCCACCATATGTATCTTCTATATTTTCACGAACAATAGTAATATCTATGGGAATACCTGCTTTACTAAAAACCGTATCTACGCCATGTAGGGTTTGAAAAGTTCTTTTATTGGCGTAAGTGTTCCAGGTTTTTCGGGCAGTAACATTCACACTTTTTACGCCCTTGCCTTTGGGCGTTTCCATTGGGCCTTTAAATAAAATTCCTAATGACTCAATAGTATCTTTTGCAGTAGGTGTCATTCCATTGCTATAACCGTTATCAAACACCCATTTTCCCATCTCTACAAACTCGTATTCTAACGGAACAGCAGCAGCTTTAAATATCGTTAACACCGCGTCCATCAACTCAGGGCCTATTCCATCACCTTTAGCTACTGCAATTTTTGTCATTGTACTTGATTTATGGCCGCAAAATTAACATTTGTATGCTTAGGATGACTAATAAATTTGATGTAACAAGTGTTAAATTGTATTTAATTGGGTGCTTAGTAAGATTTAATTGAAATCTTACAATTTTAGCCAGCTTTAATGATTTATTGTATTGGATTTACCTACATTTACCAAAAGCAAACAACTACAAATGGTATCAAAAATTTCTGAAGGCGTTGAAGTGAGCGTTGAAGTATTTTACCAAAATGATTATAGCAATCCTATGAATCAAGACTATATGTTTGCCTATCGTGTAAGCGTTGAAAACCACAATGGCTTTGCGGTAAAATTGTTACGACGTCATTGGTTTATTTTTGATAGCAATGGCGAACACCGCGAAGTAGAAGGAGAAGGTGTTATTGGCATTCAACCTGTATTAAATCCATCCCAACAATACCAATATGTGAGTGGTTGTAATTTAAAAACAGAAATGGGTAAAATGCATGGCACTTACCTTATGGAAAATCAAAACAACAAGGAGCAATTTTACGTAAATATTCCTGCGTTTGAAATGATTGTTCCATTTAAAAATAACTAATTAAGTTCTTAGTAATTCTTTGCTTAATTAGGCCGGTACTTTGCTTCTTCAAAAATTTGTTTTGCTGGCGTTTGCATTAAAATATCGGGCGATACTATTCCTTTTTTATCTAACCATTTTAATACAATTTTTGTGCCTACATATTGGCCAATCAAACCAGGCGCATCGGCACCTAGTGCAGGTGTACTAGGACCATCATTAATATAGTCTTTAGTGATATCTGGATTTGATTCGTAGAGTAAATTATTCTGTATAAAATAATGCCAAATATTTGATTCATTACTATTACAAGTAGATAGCTGTGCAGCGGTATAGCCAGTTGTAAGGGTATCGGCCATATTAGGTAAAAATAAATTAAGTAAGTATTGTCTCTTGCCAGCTTCTACCATTTGTTCCACTAAGGGCTTACCCAAATTTTTATTAGGATACATATCATCAATAATATTTTTCATACAATTCACAGGAATATAGGCTTGATCGAATCGTCGAGAAATATAACTAGGATATAATTGTTGTGCCATTTCTGTATTATACAAAGAATAATTGTTGCCCATGTATAATTGCAAGCCAATTCCAAAAGCATCGGTAGTAATAATATTTCCGTAACTATTGATAGGCCCAATGAATGTTACTAGTTTAGTTGGAATGGCATATTTAGGATAATAATATTTTACAAATTGTAAGCCCTTAGTTAATGCTTGCTCGAGTGGTTTAATATTTGCAAATAGTTGTTTAGTAGAATCAAATAGCCTTTTATAAGTCATATGAAATAGACGGATATCTTTCGATGCACTATCGGGCGTAGTACCAAGTATATTAAATAAATAAT
The DNA here is from genome assembly GCA_026391415.1 of Bacteroidota bacterium. Taxonomy (GTDB): domain Bacteria; phylum Bacteroidota; class Bacteroidia; order Chitinophagales; family Chitinophagaceae; genus Sediminibacterium. The sequence continues at coordinate 22,188 of JAPLEL010000103.1, read as the reverse complement.
CTTTGGTAAATCCAGGATAGTCATTATTTAGCTTAACCAGTGCTTCGTCTATATGATTGGTGTCAATATTAAAAAAAGCTTGTTCAAAACGAATCACTTGTAGATTCACTTTAATTTTTGACACATCTGGCGTTTTAGACCCCTGTTTACAAGCAAAAAGAATAGATAGTGCTACAAAGAAAAACACGCGTTTCAACCCCATTATTTTAAAATTTTGTATTAGTTTGATAAACATAATCATTTATATCTTGTTTTAACCTCGTCGATTTGGCAATAATTCGTGAAATTTGCACCATGAAGATTTTCATTGCTCAGCAAAATTACCATATTGGCAATTTTGAATACAATATTCAAAAAATAATTTCGGCCATTGAAACAGCTAAAGCAGCTGGTGGCGATTTGATTTTATTTAGCGAAATGAGTGTATGCGGATATCCCGCCAGAGATTTTGTGGAGTTCAATGATTTTATTGCAAAATGCTACGATGCCATTGACCGAATAAAAATGCACGCAGACACTATTGGAGTAATTATAGGATCACCCGCAAAAAACCAATTTCAAAAAGGAAAAAGTTTATTTAATGCTGCTTTCTTTTTACATGAACAAAGCATTAAAGCAGAAATACACAAAACGCTTTTACCTACTTATGATGTGTTTGATGAGTACCGATATTTTGAACCTGCTTACGAATGGAAAACTGTTTTATTTAAAGGCAAGCGTTTGGCTATTACTATTTGCGAAGACATTTGGAATTTAGGCGATAGTCCTTTGTATAGAATTTGCCCAATGGATTTATTAATGGAAGAGCAACCCGATATTATGCTCAATTTAAGCGCCTCTCCTTTCGATTATACGCACGATGAAGACCGTAAATCGGTCATAAAAGCAAACGTATTAAAATACAAAATTCCCATGTTCTATTGCAATGCAGTAGGCAGTCAAACAGAAATTGTATTTGACGGTGCTTCTATGATTTTTGACAAGGATGCTAATCTTTGTCAATCAATTCCACTCTTTAAAGAAGCATTAATTAGCGCAACAGTTAATGCAGATGGTTCGATTGATGGAAGCATTTTAGAACCTGCTAGCCGAGTGCCCAACAAAGAATTAAACCCGGCTACGCTAGAGCCAACACTCAATATTGCACAGGTCTACGATGCACTGGTAGTAGGCATTAGAGACTATTTTTCTAAAATGCAATTTAGCAAAGCCATCATAGGTTCTTCTGGCGGAATAGATTCAGCAGTTACCTTAGCACTTGCTTGCGATGCACTAGGAAAAGAAAATGTGCGTGCCATTTTAATGCCTTCGCCTTATTCAACAGATCACTCTGTAAACGATGCCGTTGCATTAAGTAAGAATTTAGAAAATCCTTACGATATTTTACGCATAAATGATGTGTACGAAACTTTTTTACAAACCCTAGAACCCATATTTAATGGACTTCCTTTTTCTTTGGCAGAAGAAAATATTCAGAGCCGAAGCAGGGGTAATTTATTAATGGCCATATCCAATAAATTTGGATATATTTTACTAAACACTTCCAACAAAAGCGAACTCGCTACTGGTTACGGAACATTGTATGGAGATATGGCTGGCGGATTAGGCGTATTAGGTGATTGCTATAAATTACAAGTGTATGCGCTTGCAAATTATATTAACAGGCACAGCGAAATTATTCCAAGCAATATCATTGACAAAGCACCAAGCGCAGAATTAAGGCCCAACCAAAAAGACAGTGATAGTTTACCAGACTATGCAGTGCTAGACCAAATACTCTATCAATACATTGAAAAAAGACAAGGTCCTGCAGAAATTAAAGCACTAGGTTTTGACGCAGCATTGGTAGACAGAACCCTAAAAATGGTAAACACCAACGAATACAAACGCAACCAATTTTGTCCTATCATTCGTATTTCTCCGAAAGCCTTTGGAGTGGGCAGAAGAGTACCTATTGTTGGAAAATATTTGAGTTAGCTTACATATTTTCTATAATACCTGCAATGCCTTGTCCACCGCCCACACAGGCAGTTACCATGGCGTATTTTTTTTGCAATCTTTTCATGTCATTTAAAACTTGTACGGTTAGTTTACAGCCAGTACAACCCAAAGGATGACCAAGTGCAATAGCGCCACCATTAATATTTACAATGGCTGGGTTTAAACCTAATTCGCGAATTACCGCTAAAGACTGAGAAGCAAAAGCTTCGTTCAATTCAATTAAATCTATATCCGCCAAATTCATATTGGCTTGTTTTAATACTTTAGGAATAGCCGCAATAGGACCAATCCCCATTAACCTTGGCGGCACACCCGCCGACGCACAATTTACTAATCGACCAATGGGTTTTAATTGTAATTCAACCATCATTCTTTCACTCATAACAATCACAAAAGCTGCGCCATCACTGGTTTGTGAAGAATTTCCTGCTGTTACCGAACCACCTATTGCAAATGCAGGTTTTAATTTAGACAACACTTCGGCAGTGGTATCTGCACGAACACCTTCATCGGTATCCACCACATAAGAGCGATTGGCTTTTTTACCTTTTTCGTTGATATAAGTTTCTTCTACAGTAATGGGTAAAATGCCTGATTTAAAATATCCTTCTTGAATAGCTTTGTTTGCTTTTTGGTGCGATAAAACAGCAAACTGGTCTTGGTCTTCTCTACTTACTTTAAATTCGTTTGCTACCGCTTCGGCAGTTAATCCCATGTTCAAATAATAATCAGGATCATCTTTGGCAATAGAATATGCTGGCACTGTTTTCCATCCTGCCGTTGGCACCAAACTCATGCTTTCTGTGCCACCTGCAATAATGCAATCAGCCATGCCGGATCTGATTTTTGCAGTAGCAAGTGCAATACTTTCTAGTCCACTTGCACAATACCTGTTTATGGTAAAACCTGCAACCTCTATACCCAATGCCCGGGCAGAAATGATTCTACCAAATTGTAAACCTTGTTCTGCTTCCGGAACAGCATTACCAACAATTACATCGTCTACCCTTTTTGGATCTAATTGTGGAATAGTGGCTACTAATCCTTTTATTACTTCCACCGCTAAATCGTCTGGACGAAAAAATCTAAATCCACCTTTTTTACTTTTAGTAACGGCTGTACGGTAACCTGCAACGATATATGCTTCCTGCATGAGAATCTTTTTAATCTAATCAAATGTAGGTAAAATTAAAATAAAAGTTGTTTATGCAACTATTATTTTTTGGTAAGTTTTGGGTTTTAGGGGGTTTGAAACGCCTGCTTTATCTTTGCGTTATGTTATACACCATCCTTCGCAATTTATTGTTTCAATTTTCGCCCGAAGAAGTACATTATTTTTCAATGAACCTATTAAAAAAAGCTTGTGCTTTTGGGCCTTCGCGCGCCATCATTGAAAAACAGTTTTGTGTTAAGGATACAAGTTTACAGAAAACAGTTTTTGGATTGAATTTTACCAATCCGGTAGGGTTAGGTGCAGGTTTTGATAAAAATGCCGCTTATTTAAATGAATTGGCTTGTTTGGGATTTGGATTTGTTGAAATAGGAACCGTTACGCCTTTGGCACAAAACGGCAATGATAAACCCAGACTATTTCGTTTGCCCGCAGACAAAGCACTGATTAATCGAATGGGCTTTAATAATGAAGGTGTAGTGGCTATTAAAGAAAAACTAGCCAATTGGAATAATCAAAAAAGTAATACCCAATTAATTATTGGAGGTAATATTGGAAAAAACAAACTAACCCCCAACGAATTAGCATGGAAAGACTATGAAATTTGTTTTGAAGGCTTGTTTGAAGAAGTAGATTATTTTGTTGTGAATGTTAGCTCACCAAACACACCAGGACTACGTGAATTACAAGAAAAAGAATCCTTAAAAAAAATATTATCACAACTGCAAAATATTAACCAAGGCAAAGCAAAACCAAAACCTTTGTTGTTAAAAATTGCACCCGATTTAACACAAGAACAACTAGACGATATTGTGGCCCTTTCTTTTGAAACCAAACTCGATGGATTGGTAGCAACTAATACCACCATTAGTAGAGAAAATTTGCAAACACCTGCAGATACTATAGCAGCCATTGGCGCTGGTGGTTTAAGTGGCAAACCTGTTACCAATCGCGCTACCGAAGTAGTACAATATTTATCTACCAATACCAATGGTCAAATACCTATCGTTGCAAGTGGTGGCATCTTTAATGGCTTTGACGCAAAAGAAAAATTAAATGCTGGCGCTAGTTTAATTCAGGTATGGACAGGCTTTGTTTATGAAGGTCCGAAAATTGTAAAAAATATCTGCGAAGCACTGGCTAAAACTGGAATCTAAAACTTCCAAATATGCCAAACTTGTCGCGTAAAGCACCAGTAATTGGCGCTGGTGCAGCAACCCGCCAAACAAAGTCGACTCTAAAGAATTTAAATATATTATCTACCCCTGTTCCTAGTTCTATATAGGGCTTACTATCCAATGATCGATATGGATAGTTTCCTACATAATTTAATTGTTGATTTTCGGCACTTAAACTCCCTACTATTCCTTTGGCACTCCAGAATTGACGGAATTTTAATTTACGTGTAATAGGTATGTATTTAAACAAACCTGGACCAAAATTATGTTCTAAATTAAATCCTGTAAACTGATCGGTGAGGTACTCAAATCGTTGCATTAAATTGAAGGCAAATTTGTTGTAGTAATACATTTCATTTCCAGGCAAAATATCTAACATTTGATACGGTAAAGTTCCAAATACTTTTCCTGCAAATAAATTATAATAAACGGTTCCGTATGGCGATATTTTAACCAATTGAGAAACATTGAAATCTAATTTTTGGTAATTGTAATTACTACCCAAAACATTGTTCCATCCCTTGGTATATTTAAAGTCTGCAATAGGATACAAACTTCCCAAACTAACGCGTAAAAAATTATCTTCTATTTTACGTTCTAAATAGGCATACCGCAAACGCAATATAGTTTCAAAAGTATTAAATGGATTATTGCCTTTTTGCGAAAATAATTCTTTGCCTGGTAGATTTTGGAGTGCATTAAATTGTTTGCTTGATCCAGAAAGTCCATAGGCAAAGCCATTGGGTGTTTCTCTATAAAATTCCAATCTTTTTTCTATGAGTTGTTGAAATTTAAAAGGAATATTTGGACGTCTAAAAATTGTACCAAATAAATTATCTGTTCCTAATTGATCGTAAGTTGCTTGTCCATTGTCCAAATCGTTTTTATAAACGAATTTTAAATAGGTCCAGTTGTCTCTGCTAAATAAATATTTGGCTTCTCCCCCTCCTTTAAACTTACCGTCTTTGGTTCCATAAGCAGCATAACCCGTTAAGTACAAATTGTTACTAAATGAGCGGTTAGTAGAAAGGTCGAATCTAAACCTGTTGCCTTCCCAATTATTTCCGCTAACCCAATAGTACCAAGGGCCTATACGAATATTACCAATATCCTTGGTGCCTTTTAAAAATGCCTTAGAGGCATCTCTATAAAAAACATAGGTAGGATTTTTGGTAAGTGTATCTAATACTTTATATACCGTATTTTCATTTTTATTCAGGGCCTCGTGTCGGTTTTTCGTCCAAAAAGAATCGGTGAAATTATCGGTATTTTTTAATAGGTCTATTTGTTGTGATTTTTGTGTGACACTTAAATCTTTTATAGCTTGTTGGTCATTTAAAACAATATGCTCATAAGTAGTAGTTTTTCGGCCTTTAATTCCGAGTTTACCGTTACCAATAGGTGCAATATCTGCCACAAATTTATCTTTGTATAAAAACCAAACAGAATCTTGAATAAGCCTAAATTCCTGAATTAAAGAAAGCCCTTCAATAAAATTAATATTGGCATCCGGAGACGGACGCATGGTTACTTTTTGAATAGCAAAGCTGGTGTCATTTACCCAACAGTCACCTTCAAAAGTACTCTCCCCTTTTCGTTTGGCTGTAAAGCGAAAATGCACTAATCTTTTACCACTTAAATAGGCTGTATCTGCTAATTTAAAATGATAAAAATTGTCGGCATTGGAATTAAATGGACTGATAAAATCTTTATTAAAAATAGGAATGAAATTGCTGTACACATTTACGTTCTGGTACATCCCTCCTAATTCCTTTATTAAACTTTCATTATCTAAACCATTGGTTTTAGTGGCTTTGATGATTTCGTGAATTTTTTCTGGATTTTTTTGGTAGTAATAATCAGAAAGGGTTTCTGTTAAATAGACTGGTAAATAAGGCTTACTGCCATCGGCTGAGTCTACATAATCTAGTACAAATCCTAGTGGTTTTAAAAAAATATTTTTCTTGAGTTTCTCTGATTTTACATTGTTGAGGTCCATCTCTAACTTATTGTAAATTTCATAAGAATAACTATCCCAACGGGTGCGGTTATTCTTGTCTTTATTGGCCATTATTTTGCGCCAGAACCAAAGTGCCCGATTGTATTTGCTTTTTACAACCGCCTCGCCGGTAGGTGGTAAAACTTCTATTTTTAAAATTAGTTCTGCACTGTCTTTAATACTGCGAATAGGAATTATCAGCGGCTTGTAGCCAACACTTAATACGCGTACTGAATCATTGGCCAATAAGGATGCATAGTCTACCGAAAATCTTCCTGCAGAATCTGTTAGAACGCCTTTATTTGATAATCTAAAAACAACCGATGCAAAAGGAATAGGCTCGTCGCTTTGTTTGTCTTTAACAACCCCAAACAATTTTCTACCCTGGCCTTGTACCCAGATTGTACAAAAAAATAATAAGAATAAACTAAGCACAAATTTGTAACGAACAGCCATACAAACAAATATAGCTCATAGGATTGGCCAATTTAAAGGCAAACTGTTAATTTCCTAAAAATCAAACCCTAAAGAAAAATACCAGATTGGTTTTCCTACAAAAACACCTTTCATTGGCCATGCCGTATCTAATTTCATAAAATAGCCCATTAAGGTACTGCGCATACCAAAACCATATCCACCAGCAAAAGGTCCTAACCCACCGGCATCAATCTTAACAGTAACATTTCCTGTTGGAATTCCACTAGGATCAAGTGTTTGAATATATTGCCCCGGGCGCTTAATGCCATTGTATTTGCCATTCCAAGCAGAGCCTAAATCAATGAATTGTACCAATTGAAAATTGCGTAAAAATGCATTGTTAATCGGTCTATTTATTAAGGTTGCAAAAAGAGGCAATCTTAATTCAGAATTGATAACAAACGCATTGTTTCCGTTGGCAATATTTTGATTATAGCCTCGCATATTCACTGCCAAAGACTGAAAAGCATAGTTTTGATCTGGCGCTGGCGGATTGCTATTAAACTGTGGTCCTATCCATCCATCAACACCTCCTAAATAATAAATTAGTTTTTGGTTGCCCCAAGAGAAATCGGCAGCCGCACGTCCGGCCCAAATAAAGTTTCTATAAATTTTTACATATTGCCTTGCATCAAACCCTAAATTAAAAGTTTTAGTTCCTGAACCAAAAGAGTTTTTATAAACAGGCAGATTAACATCTAAATAGATTTTAAAACGCAATCCATTCCAAATATTTTGGATTGGATTAATGGTATTATCATGCACATATTCTAAATATTATCGTGCACATATTCTACACGAGCCAACGCATATCTAGACACAGTATCTTTATAAGCAAGTGCATTAGGGTCTGGTTGACCAGAATAATTATCGTATGATTTTAAAATTCCTCTATCGGAACGTACACCAAGTGTTGCACGTAAACTTTTTACTTCATTAAATGGATAAGAAACATTTCCTTGAAACAAATTAGTTACTAATTCATTGTTATAATTAGTATTAAAATAATTGCTCACATTACTTCTATAGTATGTTAAGCCCCAGTCTAAACGTTTTTTATTGTTCATGAAAGAGAAAAACACATCCTTATCTTTCAAATTGGTGCCAAATCTAAAACCGCCAACAAATTTGAGGTCTTCCATTAAATCACTTGCGCCAACCCTAAAAGTAAAATTGAGGTCGTTACCATTATTTAATTGAATAGGACCCGACCCTCCACCATAAGGCTGGTATCTATTGATAAGTATATTATTGGTAAACCCTGCTAAAATATAATCACTACTAAATTTCAATCGATAGTCAAATAATTTAGACTTACTAAGTGTTGAAACTTTTACTGCATTGTTCAATAGTTTGTTTACAGCAACTAATGTATCGGGCTTTTCGTCTGCAAATTCATTTTGAAAAATAGCCGTTGATTTTGGCTTTACTGTATCTACTACTTGTTTTTTGTTGTAGATAATTGCTTTACCCTCTGAAGCTCTTTTGGCATCAATTTGCTTTTTCATAAACTCAGTAGGACGCGCATTAACATTACGTTTTAACAATGCAGTTTCGTCTACTTTTAATTTATATAAAAACTTATAATCACCTTCTTGACGTACTTCACTTACTTGTCCATTATTACCCGCAATTCTAGTTTCTAATAAAGAACTTTGATAATTGGTAATAGGAAATGTATAGGTAGAGTCTTTGTATACTTGAAAATAACCCACACTATCGGGTTCATTTTTTCTCCAAGCTACTAGTGTTGAATCGTATTCTTTTTTAGACGGGTTGTGCAATAATTCATCCCCTACATATACCAAAGTATCTACTCCATTTCTTTGGGTGGCAAAGAAACCAGCCCAACGATTAATGATACCATTTTCGTCTGATGCAAATGTAAAGTGTGTTGGATTGTATTGCATTGGATAGCGCGCATTACCAAACTGTAGGTTGGTTAATTTGGCTATTTGTTTTTCTTTACTAGTATTTAATACATCCACCATGAATATATTAAAGCGATAACGACTTGGTAAAACGGTATCTTTATTTGGAGCAGAACCACTAGGTCTATTTGAGGCAAACACTATTCCTACTCGGTTAGGAAAAGCAACAAAACTAGGATCCAAATCGTCGTACACATCGTCGGTAATTTGGGTCATTTTTTGCTCTTCAATTTTATAGGTAAAAATATCTGAATGACCATTTTTAACCGCACTCAATACCAATGAATTGGCATCCAACATAAACGACGCATCCGTTATTTGGTCTAATCCTTCAATCGTTTGTTTAAAACGTTTGTAGTGCGCCACTGCGTCATACACAAACATTTTTGTTTTTCCATCTTCCCAATAAATAACCAACAACCTGCTACCCTTTCCATCCCATGCCATGATAGGATAGTTTGGATTGATATCGCCTTGATTGGTGCGGACACCTAGTTTAAGTAAAATTTTGGCATTATAAAAATTCTCAAAATACTTTACACTATAAATACCTTTTTTAAACTCAACAACTGCGTAATTATTACTCTTAGGTGTTGGACTTGCTTGAAAACGGAAATAATCATTCTTCGTTACATCTTCTGTAATATTTAATAAACCCTTGGGAGCATTTCTTCGTTGACGGATTTCTTTTATATAATGGTCTTGCTCAAACTGCATGAAATCTTTCAACACATCTTTGAACTTAATTTTACAAACACGAAGCGCTGCACTATTTAAATTTTTATAAATCCTTGCTAAATATAATAAGTAGGTGATGTTTTCTACGCGATATTTTTCACCAAAATAATACCAGAATGCATGACCTGCTAATAATGGCTTCTCAAATGCAAATTGGTAAAAGCTATTGTAATTGCCACTCAAAATGGCACTCTTAAGCGCATCATCTTTTTCGGTACTCCATGGTTTTGCTACATAGGCTACATATCCATCAAGCAACCATTTTGGCAAATCAAGTAATGCTTGATTGCTGGCAAACTCGCCTATATCATCTCCAAACAATAAATTATCGGTTAATACTTTGGCAATTCCTTCTCTCACACTTTGTTTAAGGTGCTCGTGATTACCATCGAAATAAAGTATAATTTTATTATTCACTAACTTGGTTGATCCGCCAGCATTTTGCCAATCGGAACCCAATCCAATATTGCTGCTTTTATAATCATTGTAATTATTATACACTACTATATTAGCGCGTCTTTGCAAAGAATATTCTGTAAAATTTTCTATTGATGGCAATTCGTCTTCTGCAACTTGGGCAACAAACTTGCCTAGTTCAACACCAGATTGTGCGGTATAAGTATTGAAATTGGGAGACTGGTGAAATTTCCAGATAAATTTCTTGTGTTGTACCCTGTTTTTTCCAAACACCACTGCATTAACTTGCGCCGTAGAAACGATGGGGAAAAGAAATCCTATTAAAAAAAGCCATTTATTAAATCTATTCAGTTGCATATCCGAACTTTAGTATTTTAAAATTAGTCATTTACCATTAAAAGCACCCCAAAATTCCATTTATGTTTCATGTTAAAGTTTTTAAATTCAGTCCTATACAAGAAAACACCTATTTGCTATACAATGATACCTACAAAGCTATTATAATTGATCCCGGATGTTACGCACCTGAAGAACAAGAAACGTTAAAAAAGTTTATTACTGATAACCAACTTGTACCGATACAATTAGTTAATACACACTGCCATTTAGACCATGTGTTTGGCAACGATTGGGTACACAAAACTTATGGATTAGAACTGTATATCCATCCAAATGAAGAAAAGATGCTAGAATTCGCACCAAAATCGGGCGAAAACTGGGGGATGCCATTTATCAATTATTCTGGCCCCCTACATTTTTTAAACCAAGAAAACACCATTTCAATAGGGGAAGATCAGCTGAGTATTCGATTTACCCCAGGACATTCTCCTGGAAGTATTAGCTTTTATTGCGCAGAACAGGGTTTTATTATAAGTGGCGACGTACTTTTCTATGAAAGCATTGGCCGTACCGACTTACCAATGGCTTCCCATGAACAATTGCTAAATAGCATTAAAGAACAAATATTAACCTTACCCGATGAAGTAATTGTTTACTCAGGACATGGCAGACCAACCACTATTGGTCATGAAAGAAAAAACAATCCCTTTCTTTCTTAATTGGCATATACAAATTATCCCTAAAATTGGAGTAACTTGTAACGCATAAACGAACAAACTTAAAACAAATCTATATGTCTACATATTCGCAATTATCCATAGGTCGCTATTACTTAATTACAGAAAACGAAGGCGAAGAATTAGTATTGGTACAACCCATGATGGAAACAACAGGTGCTGTGTTTTTAATTTTGCACGATGCCGAAGAAGAACTTACATATTGGAGAAAAAAAGAAGATACCATCTTTGAAATTTTAGAAGAACTTTCAGATGAAGAAGCGTTAAACTACGAACTTTTGTTCGACGAAGACGAAGCCGACGAAGACTGGGAAGAAGGCGATTTGTAAACTATTGTTGGTTGATTTTTTTCTGATAAGCCATAATAAAAATGGCGCCTAAGTTTTTATGTGGTGGCACATAATCGTTGAAACTTTCTTTTAATTGAGCTTTAAATTGATTGGTCATTTTTGCCCACAAACTGGGCCAGTAAAGATTTTGACCCAACCGAAGCGTTTCACTGATTTCATTTAATAGCCCCTTATTAATAATGCCAGTGCCAACTTGCTTAGTAGAAATAATATGTGCACCAGGGCAAATTGCCAATACTTGATTCAGGTTTTGATATCCTCCACAACCTCCTAAAATTACCAATTTAGCAGACGATGCTAATTTTTCAATAGTTGAATTTAAATGATAACTATGCCCTCGATGAATGACAATGGAAGGTGTTAGCTGTTGGGATTTTAAATATGCAATTAAAGCGTCTTGTGCTTGCTCGTCTAAATCTAGCGCTGGGTTTAATGGACGATTAGCATAAATACTAATTGGCACTCCTTTTTTTGAAACAATTTCTACCCAATCTTTATGTTGGGTAACTTTCCATTTTGCAGGAGTAAACGAAGTAATAAAAGCGTTGAAAATAGTCATGCCATCTTTATCTCCATAAAAGAATTGTTGTATGATTATTTTTCCTTGGGCATTTTGCAACAATTTATTGGGCATAAAATAAACCGGAGCAATGCCAAGCTCTGCAGCAACATCAACATGATTAGCCGTATCCATTGAAGCAAAAATGGTTTCCAATAATTGATAAATAGCTATACCAAGAACTTGTTTTTTTTGCTGTGCATCCACTAAATTTACATGCACTTGATCTAGAATAATTTTTTTAAATGTTGGTTGATAAATACTAGCATAGGCATCTGCCACATCTACTGCTTCTTCTAAACTTTTTGTTTTTTCTAGCCCATCAACAAACTGTTGCATTCTAGTAAAAGCAATACTTGAATCCATCTTTTGTAGAAAGTCATCAAGTGTATTATAGGCTGCGGATATTTTAATGAATTTTTTAACATAATCGTTATGCACAGACTGTAATAAATCATTGGCATCTGGCTTTTTCATCCGCTGAAAAATACGGGGATAAATACCACTAACAAAACTAGATGTATACATTTCTGCTTCACCCATTACAGCCAAATAATACAAGTCTTGGGCACTTAGTTTTTCTAGCGAAAGGAACCTGATTTTTGGATTCTTTTCTTCGTGTAAAGCATTGATTTCATTGATATATAGCTCAATGGCTTTGTCTTTTAATTTATTGGTTAATACCTTTACAAGAATGGGTGTATCTGCATATTGCATTCTTGCTACATAATCAATCCGCGTGCTTACTAATAATTGATAATAATTTTCTGATTTTTCTGGCGTTAACAACGGTGTTATATCATTAACTGATATTTTATTTTGGTATAAATTATCTAAGAAAGGCATATACATTCTGCCTGTTTTGGTAATTGAAAATTGGCTAATTAATTTAACAAGCCGATGATTAGTTGATTGTATTTTTTTACCTAAGGCATTGGGTACCGCTGCATAATTGTATAATTTTTCTGGGTCTAAAAAAGCCGCTTGTACAAGTAAGGTATCTGCAAAAATATTAGTTGGATTATTACTTAAAGTTGCCAATATTTTTTCGGGATATAATTGACAATACTTCCAGACCAACAAATCTTTTGCAGCAGGAATAGCCTTATTTGTTATGAATCCATAATTGTCTATTAAAATAGATCCTATGGCTAAATTATTTTGTTCAAAAACTGGATAAATAGATTGATCCTTTATGGCCAAATTCATCGCCCGACCAAATGATTTTACCAGTGGAATTAGATCCACTAGTTGTACCATTTTAATATTAAACGCATAAATAAAACTGGTTAGTATTTCATTGGTACTACGTAGCCATTTAAACTTATTATTATTGTCTAAATTATCATTCAACTCAATACTTATTCTAATAGCAGTGATACTATTATTGAAAGAATCTATAATAATATTTGACTTTCTTACAGTGTCGAGCAAAACTGGAAACAGTCCTTGTATTTTTTTTTGTGACCCTAAAATATCTTCGTGGTGCCAAACCCTTGTAGCAGGAATGGGTGGCATATTGGTTGGCGTCTGGGCCATGATGCTCCCAAAAAATACACCCATTACTATTAAAAGAAAAGCTTGTTTCATATTAGTATCAGCCAAAAATACTACCATTTCACCTCAAAATGCAGGAAGGCCTATTTAAACAGTTAACAATAACATAATAAGGATAAATACCCAAATTGCCAATCATTAAAATTAAGTTTGTGTAAACTTACTGTTAACATGGAAGGTAAATCTAAGAAAATATTAATTGCAGACGACGAACCGGATATCCTAGAAATTGTAGGTTATAATCTTACAAAAGAAGGATACGAGGTATTTACTGCCAAAGATGGCAATGAGGCAATAGAACAAGCTAAAAAACTAAATCCAGACCTGATCATTTTAGACATTATGATGCCTAAAAAAACAGGTACAGAGGTTTGCGCTATTTTACGAACACAGCCAACGTTCGAAAAAACCTTGATCATTTTTTTAACTGCTTTAAGTGATGAAGCCTCTCAAATTAAAGGATTAGAAATAGGTGCAGATGATTATGTAAATAAGCCAATTAGCCCAAAAGTGCTTATTAGCCGCGTGAATGCTTTGTTTAGAAGGGCCAATAATCATGCAAGCGATAGCAAAACAATAGTTATAGATAATATTAATATCGATCCAGTAAAGTTTATGGTAACGGTTGACGGAAATGATGTGGTATTGGCAAAAAAGGAGTTTGAATTATTACATCTATTGGCATCAAGACCAGGTAGGGTTTTTCTACGCAACGAAATTTTATCGCAGGTTTGGGGTAATGAAGTAATAGTGGGCGACCGAACTATTGATGTACACATTCGTAAAATTCGCCAAAAAATGGGCATTGACTGTATTACAACTGTTAAAGGGGTTGGGTATAAATTTGATCTATAAATTCAAAGTGGCTTTTCCATTTCAATGATTTATCTTGCTAATAAATGGATACAAGCCTGTTTGAAATTAACCCATGTTAAATCCAAAAAACTTTTCTCCCAAACAACTTTCTACCTTTACAGCATTGGCTTTGGCCATTCCCAACGCAGTAATATTTGGCATTCTTAGAGCCAATTGGGTGGCAGCAATTTGGGTATTGGTAATTAGCTTTGGACTTAGCTATTTTTTAATACAATTTGTACTTGAATGGTTTATCTATCGAAAAATTAAACTGATTTATAAGTTCATCTACCAAACAAAAGCCAATAAAAGAGAAGAGACCTATTACAAATACATTTTACCCCAAAAAAGCATTGATGAAGTAAGAGCTGATGTAGAAAAATGGGCAGAACAACGCAAGGCTGAAATTGAACTATTAAAAGATAATGAGGCCTATAGAAAAGAATTTTTACAAAACTTATCGCACGAATTTAAAACCCCCATTTTTGCCATTCAAGGTTATGTAGACACCTTACTAGGCGGGGCTATAGACAACCCAGAACTCAGCAGACGTTTTTTAGAAAACGCCGCTAAAAATGTAGACCGAATGGTAAACCTAGCCGAAGATTTAGACGAAATTACTAGATTAGAAAGCGGCGAACAACCTCTATATAAAGCACAGTTTATTATACAAGATTTAATAAAAGAAGTGTTTGAAACTTTATCTATTAAAACCTCCGCAAAAAATATTCGAACCTCTATTAAAAGCGGATGCGAAGCTCCAATAAGTGTTTATGCCGATAAAGAAAAAATTAGGCAGGTAATTAATAATTTAATTGAGAATGCCACCAAATACGGAAAACAAGACGGCAGTATTGTAGCGAGTATCTATAAAACTGACGAAAAACACGTGCTAGTAGAGTTTAGTGATGACGGAATTGGCATTGGAGAAGAGCATTTGCCAAGAATTTTTGAGCGTTTTTACAGAACAGACAGAGGCAGAAGCAGGAATGTGGGGGGTACTGGCTTAGGCTTGGCTATTTGCAAGCATATTATAGAAGTGCACAGCGAAATCATGCATGTGAGAAGTAAGTTAGACGTAGGAACCACCATTGGGTTCACTTTAGAGAAGAAAAAAGATTAATTCAATGGTCGTTTAAGACTATTGTTTTTGGGCTTATATTACCTTATTGTTAACTTATTGTTATCTGCTTACACGAATAACCATCAACCTATTTTTGCACCAAATACATAAACCATGGGTATCAACTCTTTCGGCAAATTTTTCATGCCAAAAAACAAAGTTTTCTACGAGCTATTTGAAGATGTAGCCGAAAAAGTCCACGAAATGGGTATTAAACTCAAAGAAATGGTATGCGAGTCTGATGCAGACAAACGCGTATCATACCTTGCCCAAATTGAAGACCTAGAGCACAAAAATGACGATAATACACACCGCATTTTTACTGAATTAGGAAGAAATTTTATTACTCCTTTTGACAGAGAAGATATTCACTATTTGGCTTCTGCCTTAGATGATATTGCCGACTATATTTACGCTTGTTCTAAAAAGATTAATTTCTATAATGTAAACCCTAATGATACAGGTATCCAAAAAATGGCTGACCTTATTTTGCAAGGTACCATTGAAATTAAAAAAGCAGTATTTGGCTTGCGCGATATGAATAATTTGCGTGCCATGACTGAAGCAATGGTTAAAGTAAATAGCATTGAAAATCAAGCCGATGATGTATTTGATATGAGCATTGAAATTTTGTTTCAAACAGAGAATGATTTTAAAGAAGTGATTAAGAAAAGAGAGATTTATCAAGTAATGGAAATTGCTACAGATAAATGCGAAGATGCTGCAAATGTAATAGAATCAATCATTATTAAATACGCATAAACAGTAGACCACTGTTGCATTAATGGAAAGCGTTTATTGCCAACCAAAATGACAAGCTAAAAAAAACTGCTTATGTTTACTTTACTTATTGTTATTATAGTACTTGCTTTTGTTTTTGATTTTATCAATGGATTCCATGATGCGGCAAACTCAATAGCCACAATAGTTTCCACTAAAGTACTAACTCCTTTTCAAGCAGTTTTATGGGCAGCTATGTTTAATTTTGCTGCATTCTTTATATCAAAATATATATTCAAAGAATTTGGAATTGGTAATACGGTTGCAAAATGGGTTAACCCTGAATTTATTACTTTACAAGTTTTGTTGGCAGGAATTGTTGCTGCTATTATTTGGAATTTAATTACTTGGTGGTTTGGTATTCCGTCTAGTTCTTCTCATACTTTGATGGGTGGATTTATTGGCGCGGCAATTGCCAATGCAAAAGGATTTAGTCATTTAGACCACCACGTTATTAACTACGTAAAAGTTATTCCTACTTTCTTATTTATTTTCTTAGCACCATTAATAGGAATGATTATTGCATTTTTTATCACGATACTAATTGTGCATATATGTAAGCGATCGAACCCTTATAAAGCAGAGAATTGGTTTAAACGTTTACAGTTAGTTTCTTCAGCAGCTTTTAGTATTGGACACGGTGGTAATGATGCCCAAAAAGTAATGGGAATTATTGGTGCGGCTATGATTTACTACCAAGGAACGCTAGGGGTTCATATGAATTTTAACCAATTTGTAGAACAATACGGATGGGTGCCATTTACAAGTTTCTTGTGTATTGGCCTTGGTACTATGAGTGGTGGATGGAAAATTGTAAAAACAATGGGTACCAAAATTACCAAAGTAACCCCATTAGAAGGTGTTGCCGCAGAAACCGCAGGCGCTATTACCTTATTTTTAACCGAGCATTTTAAAATTCCAGTTTCTACTACACATACAATAACTGGTTCAATTATAGGCGTAGGTGCTACCAAAAGACTTAGTGCAGTACGTTGGGGTGTAACCATTAACCTATTGTGGGCTTGGATTTTAACCATCCCTATTTCGGCTATTTTAGCTGCTACCATCTTTTATATTCTGAAATTATTCATTTAATATTTGGTTGATTAGCCGCTTGTTGAATTACTTGAATTAATATTGCAGGATATTTATACCCTATGCAAAAAATATTAGTTACAGGAGGTTGCGGATATATTGGATCTCATACAATAGTTGATTTATTAAACCATGGTTACGAGGTAATATCAATTGACGACAATTCTCGTTCTTCTAGTTTTTCTATTGCAGGAATTGAGCAAATCACAGGAAAAAAAGTAAAAAATTATTTAGTAGACTTAAAGAATTTCGAAGAAACCCAGGCTGTGTTTCAAGAGAATACAGATATTGCTGGCATTATACATTTTGCCGCTTACAAAGCAGTTGGAGAATCGGTAAATGCGCCTATATTATACTACGAAAACAATTTGTTTTCACTCATAAATTTGCTAAAATGCGTAGAAGAATTTAGCATTCCTAATTTTGTTTTTTCTTCTTCTTGTACCGTATATGGTAGCCCCGATGCAATTCCAGTTACAGAATTATCGCCCATAAAAAAAGCAGAATCACCTTATGGTGCAACCAAGCAAATGGGTGAAGAAATATTACAAGATTTTACAAAAAATGGTGGCTGCAATACTATTTTATTACGCTACTTTAATCCAGTAGGCGCTCATCCTAGTGCAGCTATTGGCGAATTGCCAATTGGTAGACCACAAAATTTAGTGCCTGCAATTACACAAACAGCTATTGGTAAATTGCCAAAGATGAAAGTGTTTGGTAATGATTATGATACCCGTGATGGAAGTTGCATTCGCGATTATATTCATGTTTGCGATATTGCACGTGCACATACTTTAGCCATTCAATATTTAGCGCAAGAAAAAAATAAAACTGCCTGTGATATTTTTAATTTGGGAACCGGTATTGGCGTAACTGTTTTAGAAGCCATACAAAGTTTTCAAGAAGTAAGTGGGGTTGCTTTAAACTACGAAATTACTGCAAGACGTCCGGGTGATGTGGTAGCTATTTTTGCCAATAACGATGCCGCTGTATCGCAACTAGGCTGGACAATTGAATACAATCTCACCGACATGATGAAAACCGCTTGGGCTTGGGAACTTAAATTGAAAGCACAAGAAGATAGCGCAAAAAACAACTAAGCCTTCAACTTATTGGTGCAACATTTTTTCTGCATTCTCTGCCATTTGTAGTGCTTCAACAAAGTCTTCAATTTCGCCGCCAATTACAGCGTCTAAATTATAAGATGTTAAACCAATACGATGGTCTGTAACCCTTCCCTGTGGCCAATTATAGGTTCTTATTTTGGCACTTCTATCGCCCGTACTTACCAATGTTTTACGTTGTCGAGAAATTTCGTCTTCGTGTTTGCGTACCTCTTCTTCGTATAATTTAGTACGCAACATAGTCATGGCTTTTTCGCGGTTACCTAACTGAGAACGCTCAGTTTGACAAACCACTACTACACCTGTTGGAATATGGGTAAGGAATACTTTTGTTTCTACTTTGTTTACGTTTTGTCCACCGGCACCTCCACTTCGGGCAGTTTCCATTTTTACATCGCTTTCTTTCAATTCAAAGTCTACTTCTTCGGCTTCGGGCATTACTGCAACAGTTGCTGCTGAAGTATGCACCCTTCCTTGTGTTTCGGTATTAGGAACGCGTTGCACACGATGCACGCCGCTTTCGAATTTTAAAGTGCCGTACACATCTTCGCCAGTTACTTCTACTATTACCTCTTTATACCCACCTACTGTTCCTTCGCTTTCGCTTACCACACTTGTTTTCCAACCTTTTTTAGCACAATAACGTAGGTACATTCCTAATAAATCGCCAGCAAATAAGCTCGCTTCGTCGCCACCGGTTCCAGCACGAATTTCAATGATGGCATTTTTATCGTCTTGAGGATCTTTTGGAATTAATAGTTTGGTTAATTCTTTTTCTAATTGCTCTTTTTTAGATTCAATTTCGGGCAATTCCATTTTGGCCAATTCACGCATCTCTTCGTCACTTCCATTTAAACTTTCTTTGGCAAAATCATAATCGGTTAAAACCCTTTTATATGTTTCGTAAGGCGCAACTATTTTTTCTAGAGAACGGTATTCTTTACTATAAGCACCGTATTCTTTTTGGTTATTAATAATCTCAGGGTTGGTAAGGGCTATCCCCACTTGGTGAAACCTGGCTTTAATGGCATCGAGCTTGTCTAACATATCCTGTTTAAATTTTCAATTTGCAAAAGTACGGCATTACAATAGACCAAGGATCTGGAAAATTTAACCATAGGCTCAAAATTTCATCCTAAATTGGAGCTTCTTTATATTAACGGGCAATATCCATACAACCAATGAAACAGTTAATTGCAATTTTTCTACTCATTTCAAGCGCTGTCAAAGCACAGCAAGCCGATTTAATCATTAAAAATGGCAAAATTTTAGATGGCACTGGTAATTCTTGGTTTTATGCTGATATTGCTGTAAAAGATGGAAAAATCATTAAAATCGGCGCTTTAAATGCCTGGAAAGCAACAACAACCCTTAATGCAACTGGCTTAATAGTGTCGCCTGGATTTATAGACGTTCACACACATATTGAAGGTGATGAGCGTAAAAATCCAACAGCTACTAATTTTATTTACGATGGGGTAACTAGTGTTGTTACTGGTAACTGTGGCCTTTCTGAAACCAATTTAGGCCGATATTTTTCAATGATTGACAGTTTGCATCTTTCTATAAATACCGCCTCTTTAATTGGCCACAACGATGTTAGAAAAGCAGTAATGGGCTCTGCCAATAGAGATCCTTCAGAAGCAGAATTACAACGAATGGAATCGATTGTTGAAAAAGCTATGAATGACGGTGCCGTAGGATTGTCTACCGGACTAATTTATATTCCTGGCACTTATTCTAAAACAACTGAAATTGTACGACTCGCAAAAATTGCAGCAGCACACCACGGCGTTTATGCCAGCCATATGCGCGACGAAGCAGATAGTGTAACCCAAGCCATTGAAGAAGCATTGCATATAGGTAGAGAAGCAAATATTCCTGTAGAGATATCGCATTTTAAATTAAGTGGCCAGCAAAATTGGGGGCGTAGTAAAGAAACCATTCCCATGATTATTAAAGCAAGGTCTGAAGGATTAGATGTAACCATTGACCAATATCCTTATACAGCCAGTAGTACTTCTTTAAGCACCTTAATTCCGGATTGGATTTTGGCTGATGGAGAAGATTCTATTAAAGCAAGACTAGCAAGAACAAGTATTAGAAAAGAAGCGGTGGCATACATGCTAAAGAAACTTCAAAAAAGAAAATTGAAACATTTTAGCTACCCAGTTGTTGCCTCTTTTAAAGCTGATAGTAGCTACAATGGCAAAAGCATTGAAGAAGTGAATTTATTAAAGGGCAAACCGCATACTGCTAAAGAAGAAGCAACCACCATTATTGAAATGATGGAGCAAGGTGGCGCTGGCATGGTGTTTCATGGCATGAGTGATAAAGATGTTGCCAATATTATGCAATATCCATTTAATATGTTTGCAAGCGATGCGAGTATTCGTGTATTTGGTTCAGGCAATCCACATCCAAGGGGATATGGCACCAATGCTAGGGTATTATCAAAATACGTTCGAGACGAAAAAATCATTTCATTAGAAGAAGCTATTAGGCGCATGACTTCATTACCTGCACAAAAATTTCAATTAAAAGACCGCGGAATTTTGCGCGAAGGATTTGCCGCAGACATTGTAGTGTTTGATGAAAAAACAGTGCAAGACCAATCAACCTATAACAAGCCACACCAGTATTCTACAGGATTTAAATATGTAATAGTGAATGGAAAAATTACTGTTAATGATGGGGTTCACAATGGCAGTAGAAATGGAATGGTTTTAAAAAATACTTATCACTAATTTGATGAAAATAAGTCGTATGAAAAAGTTGGCAATAATAATTTCGCTCAGTTTTTCTTTTTTAGGAAATGCACAAAGCAACTATTTAAAGATTCATCAGAATGCAGTTTTTGCTGATTCACACAATGATATACTTACTGCATGTATAGAAAAGAAATTATCAATGGATGATAATTTAAAAGGTAAAACACATTCAGATTTGAATCGATTCAAAGAAGCTGGAGTGGATGTACAAATATTTTCTGTATGGTGCGATGGAACAAAACTGAATCCATTTGCATGGGCCAATCGAGAGATGGATACCCTAGACGCGGTTGTAGCAAGAAACCCCAACAAAATCGTACTAGTTAAAAATCACAAGGAATTAGTGCGCGCCGTTCGCAAACATCAATTAGCAGCTATGTTTGGCGTAGAAGGTGGACATATGATGGCGAATGACTTAAATAACCTCAATAAATTTTATGAAAGAGGGGTAAGGTATATGACACTTACTTGGAATAATTCAACTTCATGGGCTACTTCAGCCTTTGATGAAACAACCAAAAAAGATAGCCTAAGCCATGCACACAAAGGACTAACAGATTTTGGTAAAGAAGTTGTAAAACGCATGAATAGTTTGGGAATACTAGTAGATCTTTCGCATACTGGTGAGCAAACATTCTGGGATGCAATTCAAACAAGTACAAAGCCCGTTATTGTATCTCATAGCAATGCCTATGCGTTGTGCCCAATTTTTAGAAACTTAAAAGACGAACAAATAATTGCAGTAGGTAAAAATGGTGGTGTTATTGATATTAATTTTTATTCTGGATTTGTTGATAGTAGTTTTATTAAAAAAGAATCCCTATTTACAAAAAAGCATACATCAGAAATTGATTCTTTAATAAAATTAGGGGTGCAAAAAGATTATGCTGTTACAATGCTTACCGAGAAATACCGCTCAGAAGTAATTAGTGCAAGGCCTTCTTTGGGTTTATTAATAGACCACCTCGATTATATTGTGCGAC
>JAPLEL010000219.1 GCA_026391415.1 Bacteroidota bacterium | reverse complement strand
GAAACTTTCTTTGGTATTTCCTGCAGCCATATAGTGTCCGCAATCGAGGTTTAATGAATTATAAGGAGACTGCGCCAATGCTACATCCCAAGCAGTTTCTGTAGCTTGTAAGTGTGCATGGTATCCAATATATATTTTAGCTTTTTTTGCTAGGTCTCCTAGTCTTTGGGTATGCGCTGCATCTGAAGGTAGTTCTACACTTACCGAATTTGCACCCAATGCTCTTGATGCATTCAACGCATAGTTAATTTCTCCGTCTGTATTTTCAGGTGCCATACAATTAGGCTTATAAGCAAATAGATACACGCCTGCTGCATTAAACTTTTTACCTAGGGCGGCAAACTTGTCCATAGAAATTGTTTCTCTCCAATTGGCTACCTCTTTTTGGTATTGATTAATTTGGGCCTTTAGTTCATCACTTAATTCTGCCGATTGTCCTGCCACTTTTTTAGGCATCTTAATGGTGTTTAAGGGTTTACCCAAATAGGCTTCTACTTCGTCTCCTTTTAATTCAACGGCATTGATATTACTATCTATACAATATTGCAATAACAAATCTGGATGACCAGGCATACTTCTGTACGAATAAGTAGTTACTCCAATTTGCACCCCTTTTATGAGCGAATTGGGCCTTGATTGGAAGAAATTACTGGCTAAAGCCGATTTTCCACCAAGCATTACACCTAATGATGCTAATGAACTTTGTAATAAAAATGTTCTACGAGATGCGTTTTGAGACATGACAAGCTTATTTAATTTATTTGAAATTAGATTTTAAAAATACTACATTTATTACGACGCCGTATAAATTATTTATTCAATAAATCACTAACTTTAAGCATTATACAAAAAACATAATTATGAAAAAAATGAAACCTATTAAAGCAATTTTATTATCATTCATCTTGTTGTTAACCAATACTATATGTTGGTCTCAAGCAAGCCCCGCAGCAACAGCCACTGGAAAAATTGGCGATGCCACCATTACTATTAATTACAGTAGCCCATCTGTAAAAGGAAGGCAAATATGGGGTGCATTGGTTCCTTATAATAAGGTTTGGAGAGCAGGTGCTAATAAAGCAACTAGTTTTCAAACAGACAAGGATATTACAGTTGGCGGAAAAGCTTTACCTGCTGGAAAGTATAGTTTGTTTGCATTGGTTGGCGAAAATGAATGGACTATTATTTTGAATTCTCAAGTTGATCAGTGGGGAGTTAAAAAAGATGGCGCTACTACAGAAGATCCTACAAAAGATGTTTTAAAAATTACAGTAACCCCAAAAAAATCTGCCGCTTTAAATGAAAAATTGGTGTACACTATTAACGATAAAGGATTTGTTTTGAGTTGGGAAAATTTAGACGTTCCAGTATCTATTAAATAATTTATATTTTAATTATACTATTGCGCTCAATGCAATTTTTAATAAAGAAAGCCGACTCAATTAAATTAGAGTCGGCTTTTTTATAAACTAAATAACTATAAATTTGAATTAAAAACTATCGGCATCTCTATACGCTTTTATGAGCGCTAATTCGCCTTCTTTTTCTTTACCTGCCATTCCGTGCTCCATGCCTAAAACACCTCTATAGCCTTTGTTGTAAATATGTTTAAAGATGTTTTTATAATCCATTTCTCCTGTACCTGGTTCTTTTCTTCCTGGATTATTACCAATTTGAAAATAGCCAATTTCATCCCAAGCACTATTGATATTGTTGATTATATTTCCTTCATTTTTTTGCATATGATACATGTCAAACAAAATTTTGCAAGAAGGACTATTTACTGCTTTACAGATTTCGAAAGTTTGGTCTGAAAATCTTAAAAACAAATTTGGAGAATCACTCAATGGTTCCATTACCATTATTAAATTATGTTTCTCAAATATTTCAACGCCTCTGCGCATTGCTTCCACTACATTAGATGTTTGATAACCCATAGATTTTGATCGATCGAAAGATCCTGGAACAATGGTCATGTGTTTGGCATTGGTTCTTTTGGCTACTTCTACCGCTTCTTTGCAATTAGCTGAAAACTTATCGATCCACTCTTTTTTTCCGGTTGTTAGCCCTAGTGTATCATTTGGAGCATAACTAAGTACAAACACACCCATACGCATGCCTAATTTTGCCAAAGTATCACCTATTTTTTGTTGGTCCTCTGCTGAACGGCCCATCATACCATTGTCTTCAATAGACCTAAATCCTTGACTATACCCAAATTTTATTTGCTCTACAAAATCAGTACCTGCCAAATTTCTAAATGTGCCATCATGAAATCCATAATCGCACTTGAATGGCTTTATATCTTCTTTTAATATTTTTTTTTCTATTGGAGAAAAGTTATTGGCAAATGGAATAAAAGCTCCTGCACCTAATAAACTTTGTTGCATAAATTTTCTGCGTTCCATGGTATTATTTTTTAATAAATTATTAACAAAAATGAATATACTAATAATTTGAATATAGATTACTAATTAAGTTATACATAAGCCTATCTTATTCAACTACTTTATTTAATTATGGCAAGAAATTTGTAGTTTTTAAATTAAACGTTTAAAACGAACACAGGTCTACTATAAAAATAAGCTCACATATGAATTTTAATACTTTTTATTTATTGATAGGATTAACCCTTTTAGGCTGTAATAAAAGTTCTAATTCAACCAACACAGTATTGAATAGCACTGTTATTGCAAATCAATTAACTTTTTCAGGTAAGGGTTTCACAAACAATGGCCTATTCCCTAAATTATATACTTGTGATAGTTTAGGTCTTTCACCTGCGCTTCAATGGTCTAATGCACCTGCTGGAACAACTAGTTTTGCATTAACCATGCACCATTATCCTCCAACTTATCCTGTTGAAGCAAAACACGTGTATTTTGTATTGTATAATATACCAGCTAGCACTAGTTCTTTAGCTGAAAACGCAAAAACAATAGGCTTATTTGGAATTAATACTGTTGACGGGAAAAACAGTTACACACCTCCTTGTTCGCAAGGACCTGGATCTAAAACATATATTTTAACTTTATATGCCTTAAGCGCAGCGCCTAGTATTTCTGTTTCAACCTCTCAAGTTACCATGGATGTTTTAATAGCAGGAATCAGAAACAAAATATTAGACAGTACTTTAATGACAGTAACTTATACTAGACAATAATCATTTATACTATGAAAAATCTTATTCTTTTTATCTTATTGCCCTTTTATTTTGTTGCGTCTTTTTCGGCAAAAGCACATGTAGGTGGACATTACCAAAATGCAAGTGGCGCTATTTTTAATTCATGGCAGTTAAAAACAGGAGGTATCATTAAAGGCAACTTTTCAATGAGTAGAGATAATACTATTTTTCTAGAACAAGAAAATGGAAGATTATTGGCTATTCCAATAGCCGATTTAAGTGCACAAGATCAGAAATTGGCAAAATTTAAAATGAATCAATTTGGAATTATTAACAATATGACAGATAATGAAAAGGAAAATTTTCATTCGCATAAAACGAACTCAGGCTATATTTTTTTATTCCTATTAATAATTATATTTTTTGTCGTTATAAATAAAATCAACACTAGATTTTTGAACAACTACCTATTAAATAATAAGTTGACCTTAAGCTTTGTAAGTTTTATTTTTTTAACTATTATTATTGTTGCTTGTAGTAAATCTTCAACAATTAATAATAGCAGTTCTGTTACTACTTTGCCAAGTATCCAAAAAACGAGTACTAGTTTTATAGACTCTGCATTTAGTCCCTACAAACCTACTATTTCTACCAAATTTGATGACACTTATTTTTATGTAGGATCAAGCGGAATACCTAATCATAATATGATGATTGGAATAACTAATTGGCAACAACAGGTTCCTATTCCGCAACCATATACAGACAATAACAGCTGGTCAATTCCACTACAACCTGTTTATGCTGCAACACCTTTAAGCACTAAAACAAATTTAATGAAAGGCGCTGTTGCCATTGCTGTAAATGGAATTCCAATATTTAATGCACTGAATAATAGAGGCGAAGATTCTTATTTGATTGGAGAACTAGACAATTGGGGAGGACATTGTGGCAAAGGCGACGATTATCATTATCACGCAGCCCCATTACACTTATCTAACACATCAGGTTTAAAGCCTATTGCGTTTGCTTTAGATGGATTTGCTGTATACGGCTCAAAGGAACCTGATGGATCAACTATGAGTTCATTAGATACTTGTCATGGACATATTGGAGTAAATAGTATTTACCACTACCACGGCACAACTAATTATCCGTATGTGATTGGTGCTATGAAAGGTAAAGTAAATTTAGACCCTTCTACTACAGCTCCAGAAAATCAAATACTACCTCAGGCATTTACAAAACCAGTCCGACCAGCAACTAATCCATTAAAAGGTGCTAGTATTATAGATTTTGTTTCGCCATCAACAAACGCGTATTTGCTTACTTATAAAATTGGAAACAAAAATGGATATATCAAGTACAATTGGGATGCTGCAAATAAATTTACTTTTACTTTAACTGATACCGCTGGAGTTGCAATTACTACAACTTATCAGCGATAAAATAAGTTCCTATACTATACCATTTTGTAATAAGGATTTTGTCAATACAATTTTATCATTCAAATCTTGTTCATTTTAAACACTTAATAACCCCGCCTTATACAAACTATTAACAGGCTTATTATCCCAGAATAATTCAAAATCTTCGAGTCCTGCATTTTCATAATCAGCTTTAATTGCTTGCCTTGTAAGATATTGGGGATTATCAATATTTAATTTGGGTAATAGGGCTAATAACCAAGCACCTTTTTCGGGTTCAACACTAATACTATAGGTTGTTTTGAGCGTTTGAAAACTGATTGACATCACTTCCCAAGTACTTCCTTTTTTTGATTTTTGAATAATGTCAAATTGCGGTTGCTTACCTAACCACAGTACTTTATTATTGGCATTTACAGCCAGCTCTGGCTCTTCTATTGATTTTTTAATACAATCAGGTGTAACGGTTGTTTTAGGTACTTTAAATTCGAACCATTGTTGTAATGGAAACTCAAAACAAGTGGCATGCATGTAATTTAATAATGCTTTTTTTAATCCAAATCCAAATACTTCGTGATCGGTTCCTGAAAGGTCGTCGTGTTGTATATCGTTATTAGCAAAAGTTCCTATTTTGTTAGATTGTTTACGAACCTGAAACTTTTCTGGATTCAATCCTATTGGGCTATGCGCTGTCATGGTAAATAAATGCCAGAAGGCTGATTGCAAAACACCTGTTTCAAATAATTGACGCACCATTTCTAGTGAGTCAATCGTTTCTTGTGCTGTTTGTGTTGGAAATCCATACATTAAATATGCATGTACCATTATACCAGACTCTGTAAAATGTTTGCACACTTTTGCTACTTGTGCAACGGTTATTCCTTTGTCAATTAGTTGTAATAATCTATCGGATGCTACTTCTAATCCACCACTTACGGCTATACATCCTGCAGCTTTTAATAACAAACATAAATCGAGTGTGAAACTTTTTTCGAATCGTACATTGGTCCACCAACTAACAACAAGTTTTCGTTTGATAATTTCTATGGCCAATGCTTTCATTAATGATGGCGGTGCTGCTTCATCTACAAAATGAAAACCATTCTGCCCTGTTTGCGCTATCATTTCTTCCATCCTATCCACCAAAACACTTGCTGCTATTGGTTCGTAGTTTTTAATATAGTCGAGCGAGATATCACAGAAAGTACATTTACCCCAATAGCAACCATGTGCCATTGTTAATTTATTCCATCGTCCATCACTCCACAAACTGTGCATGGGATTAACCACTTCTATGGCAGAAATATATTTGTCTAATAATAAATCACTGTAATCGGGTGTGCCTACTTGGCCTTGCTTATAGTCGGCACAACTCGTATTATTAATGTATGCAACATTTTTATTAACTAGTGTAAATGTTCTTTTCAATGCTTCTTGCGCCCGTTTTCCATTGAGGTATTCCCACAAAATTTCTACTGGCGCTTCTCCATCATCTAGGGTAATAAAATCGTAGTATTCAAATACGCGTGGATCTGACAGTGACCTTAATTCGGTATTGGCAAAACCACCACCCATGGCCACTTTAATGCTTGGATGATTTTTTTTTATCCATTCACCGCAACGCAATGAAGTATACAAATTTCCTGGAAAAGGAACTGAAATAGCTACCATTGCTGGTTGTATAGCGGCTATCTTTTTTTCTAAAATATTAATTAAAATAGTATCTAAATAAGTATAAGGCTTGTGCAATGCTGCATATAAATCATCGAAACTATTGGCAGACCTTCCCAAACTTTCTGCATACCTACTGAAGCCAAAATGTTCATCCACAGCTTCTTTAATTAAATCGCTCAAGTCTTCTAGATACATAGTGGCTAAATACTTTGCCTTATCTTGAATACCCATTGATCCGAAAGCCCATTTTAAATCATCGGCTTGCAAAAATCGACTTGCTTCTGGTAAAAAATTTCGTGAAGCAATTAGGTGTGCAAGTGTATTTTGTTTGCCTTGTAAAAAAAGTATAACGCCATCAATTGTTTTAATATAATCATCCTTCATTGAAATAATTCGCATCACATTGGGATTATGCGTTTCATTTCTGGATGCTATTTCTGTAAAGAGTAATTCTAAACCGGCTTTACAAAATATTTCGAGCGTTACTTCTATTCCTAAATCTGCTTGAACGGCAGGAATATTTTTGGTATTTAGAAACCCTTTTAAATATGCAGTGGCCGGATAAGGCGTATTAAGCTGTGTAAATGGTGGCGTGATTAAAAAAATGGGTGACTGCAATGAAACGATTTTTATCGAACAAATGTAATTTAATTAACGCAATTGTTAACTGATCCATTAATATAAGAAAGAATATTAGATGCAGTGATGCTTAAAATTCGTTTACGCGCTTCGGTACTTATCCATGCTACATGCGGCGTGATGATACAATTTTTTGCAGTTAGTAATGGATTATTGGCTGGTGGCGGCTCTTTAGACAATACATCTAGCGCTGCTCCTGCTATTGTGTTTTGATTGAGTGCTATGGCCAAATCGCTTTCATTTATCAATTGCCCTCTGGCAGTATTTATTAAATAACTAGTTGGTTTCATTTTATTAATAAGTGCCGCGTTTACGAATGCTTGATTAGTGGCTGTAAGTGGACAACTCAATGAAATATAATCAGCCTGTTCAAAAACTTCGTCTAAAGAAACTTGTTTTCCTATACCAGTTGATTTTATACTAGGATTAAAATAAATTACCTGCATACCAAATGCAATGGCAATTGATGCCACATTTTGACCAATATTTCCAAAGCCTACAATCCCCATTGTTTTGCCCTGTAATTCGGTAATGGGCGCGACTGTATAACAAAAATCTACAGATTCTTGCCAATTGCCTTCGGCCGACCAACGTGCATTTTTTCCAGTATGATTGGTAATTTCTAATAACAAAGAAAATACATGCTGTGCTACAGAAGCTGTTCCATATCCAGGAACATTACTTACCAAAACACCTTGTTCTTTGGCAGCAGCCGTATCAATAATATTATACCCGGTTGCCAAAACACTAATGTATTTTAAATTAGGTAGCGCTGCTAGTGTTTCTTTTGCAAATGGCACTTTATTGGTTAATACAATTGTTGCCTCTTTACATCTTTCAACAATTAATTCAATAGGCGTTCTATCATAAACAATCAATTCGCCCAAAGCAGAAAGCATGTTCCAGCTAAGATCTCCTGGGTTTAAAGTATACCCATCAACAATAACAATTTTCATAGTCAATTTTTATAATTCTGCTAATCGAATATTTCGATATTTAATTGACATTTCATTTCCAGGGTGTAACTGCAGACCAATAGGGCCAGATGCAGGAATATCTTTTGAAGTATAGGTCATTACTTCTTTACCATTTAACCAAACAGTGTAGGTTTTATCTACCAGTTTTATTTTCATGGTATTCCACTCTGTTGGTTTTAAAATATCTTTTACATTCGCTTCTACTGGATATTTTAATTTAGGCAAATAAGGTGAAGCCGTTAAATCGCGTTTTAAAGACCCTGAAATACCAATTTGAATTTGGTCGTTTTCTGAACGCAGAAATATGCCTGAATCTACAGTGCCATCACCCATTAAAAAATCGGTACTTATTATACAATTTTGGTAGTTTTTTTCTGTCCATAAATTACTTCCTTTTTTCTCGGCATTATTTTTTACAAATAACACACCACGGCTTGCTGTCCAACAAGTTAGAT
>JAPLEL010000084.1 GCA_026391415.1 Bacteroidota bacterium | reverse complement strand
CCACCGACGACAGGCGCGTCCCCGGCTTCGCCCCGGTGAAGAGCGCAGTGATCCAGATGCTCAGGCCCAGCACCAATCCAGCCGCCGGGCCGGCATAAGTGGCAATACCTTCTTGAATCCACATGTGTGCCCAGTCTTTATTAGTCACTTTATTAGCCCACCATTCATGCGCATATTCGTGGTATAAATTGCCTGAAAAGTCGTGCCCACCAATTTTTGAGTAATTAAATTTATTTTGAAATGTAATCATGGTTTGGTGCTCCATTCCAGAATTGGGCACTTCTCCAATACCAATTTTTTCTTTCACCCAAGGATACTCGCCAAAATATTTTTCTAATACTTTGGTATCTCTTTCTTTGAGTTCAATAATTTTTGCGGCATTTGCAGTGTCTTCTTCTAATACATAAAATTGAATGGGAACAACATTTCCTTTAATGCTTGTATAATCTTTGCTCACCACTTTGTATTTTCCAATATTAAAAATTACACAGTAATTACTAATGGTATAATTGGTTTTCCAGTGATAAGTTTTTTTGTTTTTCTTTTTAATTACTTCTTTTAATAAACCGGGGCCTGCTACCACTAAATTTTCTGGTATAGTAATGAGCATATCAACACCTTCATTTGGCTCGTCGCTTGGATGGTCTTTGCATGGAAAATAAACCCTGCCTCCTTCTTTTTGACAATTGATGGCTACCCAATCATTTCCCGATCTGTCTTTGGTCCAGGTAAAACCGCCGGTCCATGGCGGTTTTATTGCCACGGGTGGTTCCCCACCATATTCTACTCGAATGGTTTGCTTACCCATTAAAAAAGGCGTAGTACTGGTAATATAAATTTTATCGTTTTTATGTTCGAAGTTTACGGGTTTGTTATTCACTTTTACTTTGTGCACAGTTAACAAATGCACCAAATCTAGTAAAAGGGTATCGGTTGATTTAGACAAGAGTATGTCTACCTCTGTACTTCCTTCAATCGTTTTGTTTTCTATACTAACATCTAAGGCAATAGTATAATGCCGGATATCCATAATGGCTTGTAATGGATTTAGTTTTCCGCCCGACGACAAATAACTGATGTCTCTGTTTTGTGCATTACCACAAAAGGAAGTAATTACAGCGCATCCAATTAAGAGGAACTTAATACTAGGTTTAAAACCAAATAGGTGGTTCATTGATAAGTTGTTAGGTTAAATAGGTGAAAAATGTTGCTATTATAAGTTAGCCCCTTTCAATTTAGTTAATTTGACCGATACCTTGTTTTATTTGTATATTTAATTTGAAATAAAATAACCCAAATGGAAGCCAATAAAGTAGACATGTTCATTATGTCAAACGCAAAGTTTTTTGAAAGTCACCAATTGCATATTATTAGAGACAGGTTAGTAACTATTGACGATTCAAAATGGGTAATGGTTTCTACTGCTCAGTTTAAAGACCCTTCTACTAGTTTAATCATATCAATTATTGGCGGTCATTTTGGGGTAGACAGGTTTGTAATTGGCGATACAGGCCTAGGCATTGCTAAATTATTAACCTGCGGAGGACTTGGTATTTGGACAGTAATTGACTGGTTTATGATTCAGGGCGCTACAAGAGAAAAGAACATGCAAATGCTACAACAATTTTTGTATTAATGCATTTGTTTCAAATCAAACTGTATCGAATACTTTCCATAGCTTGTTTGGCTGGGTATATTTGGTTGTATTTTAATCTTTCAAATTTTTATTCAAAATATACCAGCCAAATAGGTGTTTGTTTGTTCAAGCGCGTAACAAGTATTCCTTGCCCTGCTTGTGGCATAACTAGGTCTATTTTGTCTATTTTACAGGGCAATTTATTACAGGCATTTTATTGGAATCCTTTTGGGTTTTTATTATTAGCAGTATTAATTCTTACCCCTATTTGGTTAGTAATTGATGCCATCACTAAAAAGAATTCTCTACTTACATTTTATGTTGCTGTTGAAAAAAAATTGCAACAAAAATTAGTGGCTATTCCTGCAATTGCATTGGTTTTAATTAACTGGTTTTGGAATATTCATAAAGACTTATGATAGCATTAAATAAATTTTTTGTTGAACCTACAGAGCACGAAATAGAAAAAGCTTCTAATAGTTATCTAATGTCTTTAATTGCACTGATGGCTGGCTTGCCTTTTCCAATTATTAATTTATTGGCAACACTTATTTTTTATTTAGGAAATAGAAAAGGAACCTATTTTGTTCGATGGCATTGTACACAAGCCTTACTGTCGCAACTTTCTTTATTGTTTGTAAATAGTTATGGATTTTGGTGGACCATTTCTATCATTTTCACAACAGAAAAAATAAGCAATCACTACATTGCATATATGCTTACAGCCTTTGTTTTTAATGTGTTTGAGATGATTGCTACTATTTATACTGCTATCCATACTAGAAAAGGAAAGCATATAGAATGGTGGTGCTATGGCAATATTACTAATGCAATTTGTAAGCCCTAATATGAAAAATATATTCTTACAAATTAGTCTATTAGTTATCCTCTTCTTTTCGGTATTAGGGGTACTCAATCAAGTAGATTGGCTGCAGCTTTTTAGGGTTGAAAAAATCACAACATCTACCGAAAAAAAATTGGGTGATTTGTTTTGGGATTTATACCACTCCTCTAAAGATGAAATTAAAAACGATAGCGTACACCGCATCATGGACAGTTTGTTAACGCACATTTGTTCTTCGAATCAAATAGACAAAAAAAGTATCAAATTACATATTGTTAAAAGCGCTGAAGTAAATGCATTTGCACTACCCAATCAACACCTAGTAATTAATACAGCACTTATTGATTCTTGCAAAAACGAATCGGAACTATGTGGGGTGATTGGCCATGAAATGGCACATATGCAACATGATCATGTAATGAAAAAATTAATCAAAGAAATAGGCTTGTCGCTTTTAATTTCTATAACAACGGGCAATGCGGGGGCCGAAAAAAT
This sequence comes from Bacteroidota bacterium, assembly GCA_026391415.1. Lineage (GTDB taxonomy): Bacteria > Bacteroidota > Bacteroidia > Chitinophagales > Chitinophagaceae > Sediminibacterium. The sequence continues at coordinate 3,146 of JAPLEL010000084.1, read as the reverse complement.
TAATGAAGTAATTAAGTTATTAACTTCTTCGGCTTATGATAGAAAACTAGAAAAGCAGGCAGATATTACAGCGGTTGATTATTTAGAAAAATCAACTATCAACCCTGCCAATTTTGCCAATTTTCTAGCGCGACTTGGCCAAAAAGAAACGACTAGTAGTCAATACCTGTCTTGGATAAATACCCATCCAGATTCTAAAGAGCGTGCAAAATATATTTTAGAGCATTGCAATAAAATGGCAGTTAAAGCCAAGCCTGTTTTAGCAGATAGTAGTTTTAGTCAATTAAAGAAATTGCTGCAATAGCATGCTCCTTTTTTATTAACACGATTAGTGTAATTGTTTTAAATCGAAAAACCTGCCTCAATTCTTCAGTAACATAATATAAATGTATTATACGTTTTTGTAAATGTTATTTCAAAAAAATTATTATAATTTATTAATATAATGAATCATTCTAATATTATCAATAACAAAATCAAACATAACTAATTAATATTCAATTAAATATACAATTTCCGAAACAAAAACACCTCTTTCGAGAATAGATTATTTTTTTAAAAATTATTCAGAAAGGCTTGTTAGAAGTGGGGGTTGTTTAATTCGAGTATTTTCAAATCCTTAACGATAAAACTGCCATATGCGAAAACTAATCTTTTCAGTATTTACCATTCTATTGTGGTTTTCTGCAATAGCTCAGCCCAAAAATTTAACCGGAAAAATTACAGACAACAATGGTCTGCCGTTATCCGGGGCTAGCATTAAAGAAAGCAATAGTACTAACAACGTCTTGTCTAAAGAAGACGGAACTTTTTTACTTAAAATCATCAATCCCAAGTCGAGTATTACTATTTCTTATGTAGGTTATGAAGATCAGGTAATCAAACTAACGAATGCCGATAATCTAACTATTAGTTTAAAGCCCCAAGACAATAAACTACAAGAAGTAGTTGTAAATGCATTAGGGTTTGAAGCAAAAAAAGACAGACTAGGTTATGCGACTGCTAAAATTAGTGGCGAGGAAGTAGCTAATACAGGAGAAGTTGGTTTAGCCGATGCCTTAGGCGGTAAAACATCTGGCCTGCGCGTTTCAAGGACTTCTGGTTCAGATCCAGGAGGGGCTTCACAAATATTAATTAGGGGTCAAAGCACTATTACAAGAGGAACAGATCCATTGATTGTATTAGATGGCATGCCAATAACTAGTTCTGCTAGGAATGAATCGAGTGGTGGAACAACCCAACAAAGTAGGTTAAATGATATTAATCCAGAGGATATTGCTTCTATTCAAGTACTAAAAGGTGCTTCTGCTGCTGCTTTATGGGGAACAAAAGCTGCCAATGGCGTTTTGGTGATTACAACTAAAAAAGGCGCAGGCGGAAAAACCAATATTAGTTTTAAAACCACTTATTCAATAGATCAAGTGAGTGATTTTTATGACTTACAAAATACCTATGGGCAAGGAAGCGGAGGTGTTTATGCATTAAATAACTCTAGGAGTTGGGGTGATAAAATTGCCAATCGTGCCGGAGGCGCAGATTCGGTAAACTTACTAGGCGCAAGTTTTATTGCTAACACTGGAAAAACGTATTACCCAATACTTAAAAAGAATTCCAAAAACGATTTTCTAAAAAGTAATTATGATGGCGTTATAGGAACAGGGCATTACCTAGATAATTCTTTAACCATTAGTAGTGGTGATAGCAAAGCAAACTATTATTTTAGTTTGAGTGATCTTAAGCAAGATGGTATTATTAGAAACTCAAGCGATTATAGAAGGTCTAGTGTTCGTTTTAATTCATTTAAGCAAATGAATAAATGGTTAACGGTATCCAATAAATCGAATTTTGTTTTAATTAGTTCTGATAGACAACAAACAGGCGTTAATAATGCAGGTTTTATGATTGGATTATTAAGAACACCTGCAGATTTTGATAACAATGATTATATTGGAAAATATGCTGCTACACAAGGTGGCGGATTTATAGAGAATAGACAAAGAAGTTATAGAAACTATTTAGGGGCAAGTGTAAACCCGGGTTTTAATAACCCAATGTGGGATTTGTACCAGTTAACAAATACCAGTAATGTAAATAGGTTTATTAATTCTGCCGAAATAAATATCAATCCTGTTTCGTGGTTTAATTTAACGGTAAGAAGTGGAGTTGATTATTTAACCGACAGACAAATAAATTATTTCCCCTATTTTTCTACGAATGGTAATAATGGTATTTATAATAGAAATGAATTTACAGAATTCAGATTTAATTTAGATGTAATAGCTAGAGCAGAAAAAAAGTTTTCTGAAAATTTTGCTGGAAATATTTTGTTTGGGTTTAACATGAACTCAATAAAACTAACAACACTAGGAGCACAGTCTAGCAATTTTATTATTCCCACAGGTCCTTGGGATTTAGACAATGCCACACCTAGTAATATTGGCACAACTGATGTGTTTATTAATACTAAAACGAATGCAGGATATTCTAGTATTGGATTTAGTTTATTAGACCAAATATTTTTAAATGCTACTGGTAGAATTGAAGCTGCTTCTACGTTTGGAGAACTATCTAATAAAGCCTTTTTTTATCCGTCAACTGATATAGCCTGGCAGTTTACTAAATTATCTTTATTTGACAAACAGTCTATTTTATCATTTGGAAAATTGCGTACATCCTTTGGTATTGTGGGTATTCAACCTCAGTCTTATCAAACCCAAACCAATTTTGCATCAGGAACTTTTAGCGATGGCTGGGGAGGAACATTAGATCCAGGTCTTTATGGTGTAGGAACATATATTCAAAGTGTTAACAAAGGGAATGCCTATTTAAGACCCGAACAAAAGCAAGAAATTGAAGTAGGTGCCGACTTAAGATTTTTTAATAATAAATTATCTACCAATATTACTTTCTATCAAAACAAAACAATTGATGCATTAATTAATATTCCACAAGCTTCCTCTAATGGATTTAATAATTTATATGCCAATGCAGGAAGTATTCAAAACAAGGGTATTGAATTAGACTTGTCTTATAGTATTATTAAAAAGAAAGACTGGGATTTTAATATTGATGCAACATGGTCAAAAAATAAAAACGAAGTATTAAGCCTTAACGGATCTGGTTCTATTAATTTAGGAGGAACCGCT
>JAPLEL010000240.1 GCA_026391415.1 Bacteroidota bacterium | reverse complement strand
TAAAAACTATCAAACCACATTGGTTGAATACAATTAAGGGTAAATCCTTTTTGATTGGCCAACTGTTCTATACTGGCTGGAGAGAAATGATACAAATGCCTAGGAACATCATAAGCAGCCCAATAGGCCCCATAATAACTCGCATCATAACTAGTATAATTAGGTACTGCAATGATTAATTTACCCGTAGGTTTTAAAATATGATGGAACTGGTCTAAATATCCGTGTAAGTCGTGTACATGTTCTAATACATGCCATAAACTAATGGCATCAAAGCTTTCGCCTTGCATATCATACATAGTTTCTGGAGATTTTAAATCAATATTATTAATTTGAATTGCATTTTTTCTGGCAGTATCATCGGGTTCTAAACCTGTTACAGACCATCCTGCATTTTCCATGGTTTTTGAAAACGCACCGGTACCTGCACCAACATCTAATAAAGCACCCGTATTTAAACCGGTTACTTGTTGAACCAATTTTCTTTTTGTATTTAGTGTATAAGAACGTACCAAATGATAGCAGCGATGTATGAGCCCTTTTTGCGTATCGGAATGAGATACATAATTAGCCGATTGATAATAAGGTCCAATGTATGCTGCTGTTGGAATTGACTGGGTAAATCTTTGACTGCAATTATTACAATGCCAAATGTCAAAACTTTCTTTGCTTACTGTATGATCAATTACTTTAATTTGGTTTTGAATAGCAGTACTTCCACAAGCCGGACAGTTAGTATAATGAATTGAATGTTCGTTCATTGTAAAAAAAAATAGTATTAAACATAATAAAATAACAATGCGCCTATGCCCAACAAGAGTAAGGCAATTGCATAAACCCACCAATTATCTGTGGTTTCATCTTCAGTCTTTTGACCTAATAAATCCAATAAAACCTCACCTTCTAAAACAGTAGATGCTTCATTATTAGAAGTCTGATTGTCAATCACTGCTAAAGAAATAGATTTATCTATAGAAATATGTTTAAATAAATAGTCTAGCGGACGTTCTGGTATAAATAAAAACAAACCATCGTTGTCTTTTTTAAGCGTTCCAATACCTTTTAAAACTGCGCCAGATATTGTTTGAACTTCCAGTAATATCTGTTGGCTAAATTCATGTAAACTTTTTATTATGTCGGCTAAATTTAAACCCGTTTCATGTTCCAAAAAATTATAGAAATGTCTATCAGCTAGAACTTCATCATGCTTAAATCGAATGATTTGTGTAGGAGGATACATTAAATGATTGGTGTTATCTATTTCTGCACTCAACTGCTCCATTGTAAAAACACCCAACTTAGGAATTGATAAGCTTTTGTGTAAAACAAGGTATTTAAACAAATATTGGTACATGAAGTAAGCGATTTACTTGAACGAATATACAACTCCTCCCAAAACATTGAATCCTAAAACATTATATTGATTCCAACGTTGATAGGTATTATTCAATAAATTATTCATTTGAAGCCAAATACTTAGTTTAGGAAGCAGTTTAATATCGGCTCCTAAATTAATATCAGCCGTAGGTGACAATTTACTAGATTGTAAAGATTTGCTTAAAAAAGCCGATCCATCTCTTAAAATTGCCTCTGCTTTAACATTTACTGATTTGAGCATTTTCCATTTAAAAGTACCCGAAATTTCCATAGGAATTAAGCCATATGCTTTTTCATAATTGGTTAGGCTACTGTATTCAAATAAATTTAATGCCCCAATCACAGAAAATTTCTCTTGTTCACGATATCCTGCTTCGGCATGTAATTTTATGGCTTGTATTTTTTGGTCATACACTACATTAAAAGTCTTTCCATCGGTATTATTATTCATAAATAATGGCTGATCAAATAATTGCAATAAAGAGAGTCTGGCATTAAAACTTAAATGATTACCAGCTGATCCTTTAAATCCAAGGTATTGTTCTATAATTTTGGTATTTAAAATATTGGAATTAGGCATTTCTATAAAGGGATTGATACCTGCTAATTTGCGTAAACTATTCACTTGATAAGAGCCTAGCCAACCCAATTCAACACTTATATTAGATGCTTTAATTTTTGCTTCAGCCGATATATTAGGCAACATAGAAAATTGTTGTTTGTTCCAAGTTGGAGAAACACCAAGGTTGATAGTTAGGTTCGACTTTTTAACCCCAATGGTTGGATTGATAAAAAATACATTATTATTAAACTGAAGTGCTCTTGTATTGGTAGTATTGTTATACGAAGCAATATTTGCATTCAAGCCCATTGATAAATTAAAGTCTTTATCAAAAGTTTTAGAAAATGGAGTAGTTACAATTAAGTTTGTTTCGTTTGCCTTAGCATTTGCCGAAAAATAAATGGCTTTAATTTCTGGATGATAATTTAAACCAGCAGCAGTTGGAACAGTATTTTCAACACCAAACTCAACACCAAATGTGTTAAATGCTTGTAATAAATTGTCTTTAGAAAAATTAAGTGAACTAGGCTGAAACCCATATAAATATTGGGTGCTATTCATATAACTCACTTTTCCAGTATAAGATAAATGATCTGGCGTATTAATAATTGCAGATACACCTATTGCTGTTTTACCAAATTCTTGAAAATTAATATTTCCTTTAGATGATACATGTTGTGCATTAACAGAAACAATATGAGTTAATCCATCTCCAAATGATAAACCAAGTTGCGCAAAGGGCGTAGTAAAATTTCCAAAACCTAATTTAATATACTGGCTATTCTGCCAAGCATAAGCAGAGTCGGCTGCTAATGCCAAAGGTTTTATTGGAACTGGCTGATACGAAAAAAATAAGTTCTGCGAAGGCACTCGATAGGTAAGTATCAATTTTGTTGTATCAACAAATGGTGTAGTTGCCGAAAAATTAATTTTTGCTGCATTCCTCAAAGAAGGTTTAAAAGAAGAAGTAATTAAAACTTCTTTTGGATTACTAGTATCCGTTAAAGCAGCACGCGATATAGTAGCAGCAGTAACTATAGCCGTATTAGTGTTTGGCAATACATCGGTTGCAACTGTTTTTTTATCAGGTTGCTTATTTGTAGTTTTTTTGCTTTTTTTGGAAGCCGCTTTAGATTTTTTCTTGGTTGATGTTTTTTGTGTTGCAGCTTTTTTCTTATGCTTGTTTTGCGCCAAAATAATATTTGTGCAACTAATTAAACATAACAACAGTAGCATTTTTTTTACAATCGGATACATATAGTTTATTTTACTGTTGTTCAATTTTATTTGTTTTATTTTTTTCTACTAGCACTAGGTCTAATTTAGTTTGTGCTTCTTTCTTCACATCTGCTATTACTGCATTTTCTACTATACTTTTAAAAGTAGCTTCTGCATTAAACAAATCTTTTTGTTCAAAATAAATATCGCCTAATAGCAAATAACTTTTGGCAACCCATAAATCGTATGATCCCCATTTTTTAATTACTTCAAAAGCTGTTTTCTCTGCATCGGTTAATTTGTGTTGTTGTAATAATATTTCAGCAATTCTATACTGCGATTCAGCCGCATATTCAGAACGTCCGGCAGCAATCACTTGTTTGTAAGCAGTCATTGCTTGGTCGAAATTATTAGTCAACTGGTTATTTTTGGCAACTACCAAACTAGCCATCATTCTATCGTCGTTAGCAATGCCGTTTTCTAACAATAACTCTGCCGCATTGGGTGCTGCATTTTGCCACTGTTGGGTTTTAAACTGACATCGCAATAAGCCACGCATGGCTTCTAATGTATTTTCTTGTTGGGTAGCCAATGTTTTTAATTGGGCAAAATACAATGCAGCATTGGCATAGTCTTTTTGATCGAAGTAATAAATTCTAGCGGCTTGTAAACAACTTCTTTCAGCATATTTATTGGGTGCTTTTGCTGCAACATTTAAGTAATATGTTAGCGCTTCGTTATTTGCTTTATTGGTTAATTCAATCTCTGCACAAAAATAATTAGCTTCTATAAAATACTTTCCTGTTGCAAACGCTTTTACATAATCTGCAAAGCCTTGTTTAGCAGCAGCAAAATCTTTTGCCTCATAGCGCAACATAGCCGATTTATAACTTAATGAATCTGCCTCTGCAGTAGATATGTCTCTTCCATTATCATGCATAAAAGCCACATAATCTCCTGGCTGTTGACGCGTAATGAAAAGTGTTCTAATATATTCAATAGCATCAGTGCTTTCTTGTGCATTGGGGTAAGCAGCCACTAGTTGTTTAAAATACGTTAATGAAGCTTCGTTTTTTTCTAAATTAAAATAAGCTACCCCTAATTTTAAATAGGCTTGTGGATGCATTGCTTCTGCCTCTTTATCGCCTAATAATTTATGCAATGGTGGAATAGCCAATTCATAATTTTCATTAGCCAAATAAGTATTGGCAATTTCTAAGTATACATCCATGCGTAAACCAGACTTGGGAAAATTTTGTTGAAACTGTTGCAGCAATTGAATTTTATCATTTGATTTATTCATTGCACCTAGAATAATGGCTTTTTGATACCAAGCATAATCGGCCATGGAACTATTCCAATTAATAATTTGGTCGTATTTAGCTAATGCACGTTTAAAATCTTTACGCATGTATTCGCAATCGGCTAAACGGATATACGCATCTTGTTCTGTTGTAGAAGACTTATTGGTAACATTAAAAGCAACTTGTTCAAATTGGTCTTTAGCGGCAGTATAATTTTCTTTCTTTAAATAACAGTAGCCTAAATTATAATGCGCATTCACCAATGATGCTTGCCCATTGTTTTTTGGGTTCTTTAAAAAGTTTAAAAAATAAACAATGGCATCATCAATTTTATTGGCACGATAGGCAATTTCACCACGCCAAAAACAAGTAATAGCTAATTGTTGCGCATTATCTGGTAAAGACATTACAATAGATAATAAAGAATCTGCTTGTTGTAAGTCTTGGTCATTAATCATTTCAACAGCTCTGCCAAGTAAAATGGCAGGATAGATTTTTTGCAAAGCATCACTCCTATCTGATATACGCTGAAACATGACTAATGCCTCTTTGTAATTGCTAGAATTGACCAAGGTGCTAACCAGTAATTCTTTGGCTTCGGGAATGGAACTTGAACGGGGATAACTGCTAATAAAGGTTTGTAAGGACTTTAAAGCAATATCTAAAAAATTTAATTCATAAGAAAGTTTTGCATACATATAAGTAGCCACTTCTTTTTGAACAGCATTACTATTATTAGATGCACAAAATAAAAATGCATTGCGTGCATTGGGTTTGTCATTTGTTTTTAAATACGCATTAGCCAATAAATACATACTATTCTGCGCCAATGAATCATCTCCACTACTCAACTGCTTAAAACCATCTATAGACATGGTCCAGTTAGATGCTTCGTAATAGCAGTAAGACAATTCATACAAATCTTCTCTCCTAACTTTTGGCGTAGCTGTTACATATTTTTTTAAATAAACAAGTGCTTGGCTATACTTTTTTTGTTCAAATAATATATGACCTATCAATTGCCTTAATTGTAAATCATAAAATTGAGAACCTATTTCAAGTGCTTTCAATCCGGTTTCTAAAGACAAACTTGGCTTACCAGAAAAATAATAGATCTCCGCCATATAAAAAGGAACCACCGATTGGTAATTGGCATCTTTTTGTGCAATAGTAAACCCGGCTAATGCTTCTTTGTAATTTTTTTCATAGAAACAAATGAAACCATAATAATAATTGGCATCAATATAATTAGGGTCTGTAGTTAATTGACGAACTACATTAAACAATGATTTTGCTTTAGTAAAATCTTTTAGAATAAAATAGGCATATCCTTCGTGAAATTTTAAAATGGCAATTTCACTGTTACTTAAATTAGCAATATCCGATGCTTGGTATGCCGATAAAGCTTTGCTAAATGCTTGTTGTAAAAAATAGTATTCGCCTAAATAATAATTCATTCTTTGCACCAATGCAATATGAGTATCCTTTTCAATAAAATCTTTGGCTAATGCAATGGCATTACTATCATTCAATTTTAACAAACAACTAATATAATAAAACGCAGTTTCCGCTTCTAAATGATTGGGATAATTTGAGTTTTCATTTTTGGCATGCTGTAGCTGTTTAAATACCGGATAAGCCAAACTTATATTTCCTTGTTGAAACCAGTCTTTGGCATTTTTAAAATTGGCATCTGCATCATTATAAATAGCAGT
>JAPLEL010000255.1 GCA_026391415.1 Bacteroidota bacterium | reverse complement strand
TCAATCTCATAACCTTTTTGGTCACGGATAGCACGAGTAATTTGTAAAGATGTTACTGTACCGAAGATTTTTCCACTAGTATCAGTTTTTGCGCCGATTTTAACAGGAGAAGATTTTAAAACTTCTATAACCTTGTTAATTTCAGCTAGCATTGCTGCTTCTTTTTTACCTTTTACTTTTAAACGCTCTTCTAATTGCTTTAAATTAGAAGGATTTGCTTCTACAGCCAATTTGCTTGGAATAAGGAAGTTACGTGCGTAACCGTTCTTAACTGAAACTAGTTCGTTACGGCCACCTAAATTGTCTACGTCTTGAATTAAAATTACTTGCATGGTTTTTTTTTTAGTTCCCAGGTTCCCAGTCTTTTATGACTGTCTCTTAATTATTTAAGATTAGGGAAGGTTACTAATTGTCTATTTCAATAAGTCAGTTACATAAGGTAAAAGAGACATTTGACGTGCCTTCTTCACTGCATCCTGTACTTTACGTTGATACTTTAAAGAGTTACCGCTCAAACGACGAGGCAATAATTTACCTTGTTCGTTGATGAATTTCTTTAAGAAGTCAATGTCTTTATAGTCAACATATTTAATGCCATATTTTTTGAAGCGGCAGAATTTTTTCTTTGGCTTCTCCTGTTTGATGGCGGTCAGGTATTTAATTTCGTTCTTTGCCATGATTAAGCCTCAATTTTATCTTGCATTGCAAATCCGCCATTTCTTTTCACATAGTTGTACTCGACGGCGTTTTTATCGAGACGTGTGATCATGTGACGCATAATTTGTTCGTCACGTAACATTTGGATCTTCAACTTTTCATTGATGTCTGAAGGACCAGTGAATTCTAACACCCAGTAAATACCGGTTGTTTTTTTCTGAATAGGGTAAGCGAGTGATTTTAAGCCCCAAGGGTTGCTGTGCACTGTTGCACCACCTAGTTCAGCAATCAAATCTGCATATTTTTTTTGTGCAGCTTTGAAGTCTTCTTCAGACAAAACCGGTGTAAAAATCACCATCAATTCGTAATTGTTCATTAACTGAATTTTTAGGTTATAAATTGGTTTCTCCCAGTGGACATCCCGATTGCTCGAAACGAATCTGCCAAAACAGATTTGGGGCTGCAAAGGTAAGGGATTTGCTAGTAGAAATGGATTGTTTTTATTATGTTTTATTGTATTTCCTAAAATATTTTACTAGGTTTCAATAAATAAGTGATTAAATCCTTGAATCTTAATACTGAAAAGGCTTTTATTAGATAAACAGAAACAGTTAAAATGGCCAAAATACGGATTGTTTAGACTAGATTTTGAGGTGTTAAATACAAATATAAAATCCCCTAAAAGATTTTTTGTCTTTCGGTTACTATGAATTATAAATATTTATAATATAAATGTATTTAAGTTAAAGATTCTTTATTAAGACCAAATAGGTTGGAAAATGGTCGCTAAAACCACCTCGGTAATTATTTCCATCCCAAGTTCTCATTGGGTATCCTTTGTATCTACCTGTATTTTCAACCATAAATAGTTTTTTGAAAATATGGTATTGGTTTAAGTAAAAGCCTCTTTGTTCTTTTGTTAACCAAGCTTTTGACAAAAGCAGTTGATCAAATAATGACCAAGTATCTTGGTTTGCTAATGTGCCATATCCATTTTTATAAATTAATGCCCATGGGTTATACATATTTGTGTTACTCGTTTTATTAGGTTCGGAACTTGTTTGTAATACTTTGGTAACGCTATAACTATCAGGATTGTCATTCAAATCTCCCATTAAAATAATTTTAGCGCCGGGTTCTTTTTTGAATATGCTATTAATATAATTTCTGCACACTGCAGCGGCGCTGGCCCTTGATGCGTTTGTTCTGTCTTCCCCACCACGTTTACTTGGCCAATGGGTAACCATAAAATAAACTGCTTCTCCATCCATCAATCCTTTCACCCAAAGTACATCCCTGGTTTCGTATTTTTCATTTCTCGAATAGGGTAATGATACATGTAATTTTCCGCTTTCGAGAACAGTAAAATAACTAGGATTATACAGTAGTGCTACATCAATTCCTCGAATGTCTTTTGAGTCAAAATGTACTAGTTGGTAATTACGCTTTTTTAATAAAGGATGATGAATTAAATCATTTAATACTGTATCGTTTTCTATTTCGGCAACACCCAAAATTGCTGGCCCGTCTGTAGAATAATCTATTCCAATTAAGCCTATCACTTTTGCAAGATTATTTATTTTATCTTGATAGATGATACTATTATAATGTTTGATGCCTTTGAGGGTAAAGTCGTCGTCATTTATAATTGGGTTATTAGTAGTATCGTAAAAATTTTCTAAGTTATAAAATGCTACAATGCTTATTTTATAATGCTTTGATGCTGATTGTGTAAATACTAAAATAGGTGTTATAAGCAGAAAGAGTATTCGTATAATTGGTTTCATTGTTTTTTTTTAAAAGTAAATTTATAAAAATTATATTATTGATTGTAATGCTAAAATGATTTCACTTTCTTCATTTTTATACATAGGTCTACTACTTTCGATACTTCAAAATAAAATCTTATTGTATGAAAGTATTTGGATGTCTTTTAATAGTCTGTATGCCTTTTTTATTATGGAGTCAACAGCGAAAAATTATTCTTAATAAAATTGGAAAATCAGATAGTATTTATCAACCAATTCATCTGATTCAACAAGATGGATCTGCCGGCATTTTGGTGGTTGATGAAAATTCATTAAAAGAAAAAGACGATGAAATGGCCATGCCAGTTTTAAATGCATCGCGCGATCCTTTTAAATCTGCTGCAGCATATCAGTTTAGTGCTATGCGTTTTCAACAAAAAGGACTAGGCAGTAATTTTTCACAAGTAACTGTTAATGGGTTAATCATGCAAGATCCTGCAACGGGTATTGGACTTTGGAGTAGTTGGAATGGCCTGAATGAAGTGTTTAAAATGAGCGAATCGAGCAATGGATTAAATCAAAATAGTTTTGCTGTGGCCGCTATAGGGGAATCGAGTAATGTTGAAATTAGGGCATCCAAACAAAGGCCGCAAACTAGTATTGGTTTTGCATTTTCAAATAGAACCTATACGCATCGTTTACAAGTAACACATAGTACTGGTATGATGAAAAATGGGTGGGCCTTTTCTGTTAATGCTGCTGCGCGTTTAAGTATGTTTGAAACAGTTCCGGGAGTGTTTAATAATGGAGGTAGTTATTATTTATCGGCCGATAAAAAAATAGGGGAAGATCAGTTATTTTCTATTTCAGTTTTTGGTTCTTATAGTCATTCTGGAAAGCAAACTGCTATTTTGAAAGAGTCTAAAAATTTATTAAATAATTCCCACTATAATCCTAGTTGGGGATACCAAAATGGCGTAGTCCGTAATTCGAGTTTTGGAACACAATATTTACCAGTAATCATTTTAACGCATGAGCTCAAGTTGTCGAACCAAAGATTCATACAAACGGCCATTGCAATTTCGTCTGGCAACAAATCAACTACAGGATTGGATTGGTATCATGCACCTGATCCTAGGCCAGACTATTATAGATACCTGCCAAGTTATCAAAACGATCCTATAATTCAAGCGCAACTTGCTAATAATATTCAGCATCGAATAGATTTGCAGCAATTGAATTGGGATGGTTTTTTTTCAGTGAATAGATTAAATAGAGAAAGTATTTTTAATGCGAATGGAATAGCTGGAAATACCGTCATAGGAAAACGTGCTAGGTATATTGTAGAAAATAGAATGGCTCATACAAATCGGTTGAATTTTGCCACAAGTTACCATGGCAATTTTGCAAACAAATCTTTGTTTAGTATTGGATTGTATGCGCAATTGCAATCAACGCATTATTACAAAACCGTTAATGATTTGTTGGGAGCCGATTTTTATGTTAATTGGAATCAGTTTGCAGAATCGGATATGTTGAATAATTCTCAGGCAATTCAAAATGATATGTCAATTCCTAATCGAATCCTCTCTGTTGGGGATGCTTTTGGGTATGACTATTCTATGGTGCATCATAAATCAGCTATTTGGGCGCAAAGTGTAACTAGTTTGAAAAGAATGGAATTATTTGTTTCAACCGAGTTGTCGATCACCAATTTTTTTAGATTGGGAAATATTGTGAATGGATTATTTCCTAAGAACTCTTTTGGGCGTTCTGAACCGGATTTATTTTTGAATACAGGGTTAAAAATTGGCGCGAATTATAATTTGAATGGTAGAGAGTCTTTTTATGTTTCCGCCGCTATTTTAAGTAAGCCACCTAATTATGAAAATTGTTTTGTTTCGCCAAGAACCAGAGATACACAACAGTCAGACATTCAGAACGAAAATCATTTGGCGGCTGAAACCGGTTATTTGATGCGGTCTCCTTTGGTTAAGTTTAGGATGAATTTGTATTATTCTATTATGAGCAATGGGATGGATGTATTAAGCTTTTACCATGATGGATATAATAGTTTTGTGAATTATGCTATTAGTGGAATTGGTCAATCACATCTTGGGGTAGAAATGGGTATTGAAACAAAATTAGACCAGCAATTTTCTTT
>JAPLEL010000057.1 GCA_026391415.1 Bacteroidota bacterium | reverse complement strand
CCTGTGCTTCGAAATTAATATCTAATATGGTTTTAGATTTTGGTAAGATGGATTTATCTAGTCTTACTTCTAAAATAGTTTCGTGTTCTATTAATTGTTGGTCTTTACCATTTATTTTAATGCTATTTACTTTTTGATAGCCAATGTCGGTAGGAGATAATTTACTAATTCTATCCTTCACGCGTGCATCCCAATCTGGTGTTTGGTCGCCCCTTCTATTAGTTAATAAAATTTTGCCCAACTCCCTACTTCTAGCATCCATACTACTATTGGGCTGAAAAGCATTCCAGTATAAATGGATAAATACTTTATTTAAAGTATCTGGCGAATTATTAATGTACTCTAGTTTTTCTGTGCCATTCAATTTATTAGAAACAACATCCATTGCTACATTAATATTGTACTTAATGTGTTGTTGCCAACGATCGGGCTGGGCTTGTAAAGAATTTGCTTGAAAAACTGCAATAACAAATAGTAATAGGATTGCTAAATGACGCATAAAATTGATTTAGGGTATAAATGTCTGCAAATATCTATAAGAAAAGGAAAAAATATTTGAATGGAACTATTCCTTACCAGCAATCACCACTACAATTTCGCCCTTTACCGATTTCTCTTTAAAGTAGGCGGCTACTTCGGTTAAAGTACCCCGTTTGTTCTCTTCAAACATTTTGGTGAGTTCACGGCTTACACAACAGATTCTATCTGCACCAAAATATTGGGCAAGTTCTTCGAGTGTTTTTACAAGTCGCATGGGGCTTTCGTAAATAATTATGGTGCGCTCTTCGGTGGCGAGTTGTTTGAGCATGGTTTGTCGGCCTTTTTTCATAGGCAAAAACCCTTCAAACACAAATCGATTGGTTGGAATGCCACTATTAACAAGTGCTGGCACAAACGCAGCCGCACCGGGCAAACAATTTACAACCACATCGTATTTAATACATTCTCTAACCAATAAAAAAGCAGGGTCTGAAATGCCTGGTGTACCTGCGTCGGTAATTAATGCCATGGTTTTTCCAGCCCTTAATTGGTCTACAATATGCGGCACAATTTTGTGCTCATTGTGTTGGTGATAAGGCGATAAAGGTTTGTGAATCTGGTAGTGATTCAACAGTTTTGAAGAAGTCCGCGTATCCTCACACAAAATAACATCTACCTGTTGCAATACTTCCAAAGCACGCAGCGTAATGTCTTTTAAATTACCAAGTGGTGTGCAATACTTCCAAAGCACGCAGCGTAATGTCTTTTAAATTACCAAGTGGTGTTGGAACTAGGTACAACACTTAGCTTACCATTTCTATTTCAAAAAATTCCATCACAGGATTGGCTAATAATTTTTGACAAGCTTCTGTTGCAATTTGTTTAGCCACCGCTTCTGATTCAGCATCAATATCTAAAGTAATGTGTTTGCCTACACGCACATCGGTAATGGTAGTTAATCCTAGGTTAGATAATCCACCTAAAACTGCTTTACCCTGTGGGTCTAATAAATCTTTTAAAGGCATTACTTTAATCTGAACATGATAGGTCATATATTCTTTAATTATGTTATTTATAGTACAAAGATAGAATTGTATAAGCTATAAAACTCAGTGTTACCGCTAACCATCCAAAAACAACGGCACCAACAATGGTTATAATAGCAAGAATAATAAATGGTAGCAAGGCTTTGAACGAAAATGATTTAAATTTTAAAGCCATCATAGGCAAGGTAGAAACCATCAAATAAGAGGCAATAAAAATAACAGCATACCAGAACCAATAACTGCGCAATAAATTAATTATCCAAACATCTTTGGCAAACCAATACACCAATGGTAACGATGCTATCCAAAGGCCTACTGCAGGAGTTGGCACACCCTTAAATCCATACGATTGATTGGTGTCGATATTAAATCTTGCCAATCGATAAGCGCCAGCACATGGCACAATAAAAGCCGGCAACAAAAGCAAGGTATTAATTTCTAAACCACCCAATTGCTGCGCAAAAGACAATCGTAAAAATTGGTAGATAATTAAACCAGGCGCCACACCAAAACTCACCACATCTGCCAAAGAATCTAATTGTTTACCCATTTCAGAAGGCACTTTTAATAAGCGCGCTAAAAAACCATCAAAGAAATCTATTACAGCAGCAATCCCAATAAAAATACTTGCCATATATATTCGTTCAGGTATTTCCACTAAATTTTCGCCACTAGCATCTACAGAGAGCGCTAAACCAGATTGCATGATATATACAATGGCAATGCATCCAAAAAATAAATTGCCCAATGTAAAAAGATTCGGAATCTGTTTTTTCATGTAATGGATTCTATGATTTTTTCATCAAACGTTCAATCTCTTCAATGGTAACAGGAATGTTTTTCATCAAATCAATATTGCCATTTTTGGTGATCCAAAAATTGTTTTCAATTCTTACACCCATTTGCTCTTCTTCAATATAAATACCTGGCTCAATGGTAAACACCATTCCTGCTTTAATAGGCGCTGTTCTGGTTCCTAGGTCGTGAACATCAACCCCTAAATGGTGCGAAATACCATGGTATAAATATTTTCTGTACGCACGATTTTCGTTGTCTTCATTCTTAACATCGGCCTTAGTTATTAAACCAATTTTTACAAACTGACTTGTTGCTTCGTCGCCAATTTTTTCGGTGTAATCAACAATACTAATACCTGGTTTTAAAATTGATTTGGCATAATTGTGTAAATGCAAACAAGCATTATACACCTGTTTTTGGCGTGCAGAGAATTTACCATTCGCCGGAATTGTACGCGTTAAATCGGCACAATATCCCCCGTATTCTGCACCAAAATCCATTAATATTAATTCGCCATTTTTACATTCTTGGTTATTAGAAACATAGTGCAAAGTTCTTGCCCTATCGCCTCCTGCTATAATGCTGCCGTATGCCGGACCCGTTGAACGTTGGCTTAAAAAACTATGAAATATTTCTGCTTCAATTTCATACTCCATTACCCCAGGCTTAACAAACTTAAGTAAGCGGCGGAAAGTATTTTCAGTAATATCAATTGCTCTTTGCAGTACTTCTACTTCGGCTTTAGATTTAATGCTACGAACTTCCTTCATTATTTTGGCTGCACGATCGTAGTGGTGCAAAGGATAACGCGCTCTCATTTCAGTAATAAAACGGTATTCCCTTGTTTGAATTAACGATGCTTTACGGTCGTTTTCGTTAGAGTCTAAATAGATAATATCGGCTAAATGAACCCAGGTTTGTAGCAAGGCATCAATACTGTCGAGCCAAACAATGGTTTTAATACCCGAAATAGTAGTAGCTTCTTTTGCACGCAAACGCTTGCCATCCCATTTTTCTTTTAACTCGTTTGGACGCACCAATACCAGTACTTCTTTATATTTTGGATCAGGGCAATTTGGAAACAAAATCACCATAGAATCTTCTTGCTCAACCCCTGTTAACCAATACAGGTCGGTGTTCTGCTTAAATGCATGCAAAGCATCCCCATTAGAAGGCAATTCGTCATTGCTTACAAAAATTGCAATACTATTGGGGCGCATTGAGGCAACAAAACGTTTTCTGTTGTCTATAAAAATCTTGGTATCCAACGGTAAATATTTCATAAAAAACAGTTGATTTGCTGCAATATAAAAATTAACATCCATACAAATGAATAAGCATTTGCATAAAAGCACTGTTTTAGCCAAAGAATATTGAAAATAACTAACTAAAACTTAACTGTAGGGCATTTAATGCCACTGGAGGAATTAGAAAAGATGCCCGATTTAATAATAGACATTTCATACGCACCTCTAGATCCATTGATACTGCTTAGCGTAGAAATGGTTGCATCATAATTAAAAGTGCATTTAAGGTCGTTCAGTTGATAGCCAATCATGGGTATTAATGCATCATTGTTTCTATAATACATTCCTACAATTAGTTGTTGAAAACCATCGCCACTTAAATTACGGTTAGCATTGCAGCCAATGACGGTTTCCCAACTAGGGCCCATTTTGCTTACATAAATATTGGGGTTAACTATCCAAAGATTTGCTATTTTAATATTGGCATTTGCAAAAGCGGTAT
>JAPLEL010000102.1 GCA_026391415.1 Bacteroidota bacterium | reverse complement strand
GCGTATCGAACATGCACAGGTTGTGAACAAAACGGATATGCATCTTTTTCGGGACTTCTCTATTATCCCTTCTGTACAACCCACCCATGCAACAAGTGATATGTATTGGGCCGAAGAAAGAATAGGAAAAGAAAGACTAAAAGGTGGATATGCCTTAAAACAATTACTCCAACAAAATGGCTGGTTGCCATTGGGTACCGATTTTCCGGTAGAAGACATTTCTCCATTCAAAACATTTTTAGCAGCGGTGGTTCGTAAAGATGCCAAAGGATTTCCATCTGCAGGATTTCAAATGGAAAACGCTTTAAGCCGAGTTGAAACTATTCGTGGAATGACCATCTGGGCAGCCAAAGCAAGTTTTTTAGAAAAAGAAGTGGGTAGTTTAGAAGCAGGAAAAAAAGCCGACTTTATTATATTAGATAAAGATTTAATGAAGGTGGCTGAAACCGATATTTTAAACGTAAAAGTTAGTGCTACTTATATAGGTGGAATGAAACTGTATCAAAATATGGTGGTAAATTGAGAATCAATTAAGCATTAGGCTCAGTAGCTGCAATTGCATTCATTTTTTAATACTGAAAACTAGTATCTTTAAAATGAAAATTTAAACACACATGCCATTGCCTCGCTTGCCAAAAACTATCTTGATTGTTTTGTTATTGGTTACGGCTGTGCTTGCTACATCGTATTTTTTTTCAAATAATACTCGGGTAGATTTCAATGCCGATGTAAAACCCATCCTTAATAAAAATTGTATTACTTGTCATGGAGGCGTTCGACGCCAAGGTGGATTTAGTGTGCTATTTAGAGATGAAGCCCTTGCTAAAAATAAATCAGGTAAAGTAGCCATCATTCCTGGCGATCCTGAAAATAGCGAACTCATTAAAAGATTGTCATTAACCGACCCCGAAGAGCGAATGCCTTACAAGCATCCAGCCCTTTCTAATGATGAAATTTCTATCCTAAAAAATTGGATCAAACAAGGTGCAGTTTGGGGAGACCATTGGGCCTATGTTCCTGTTCAAGCACCTCAAATTCCAAACAATGGCGTAGGTCCTTTTGGTTTGTTTTGGAAACCCGGGTTTATAAAAAATGAAGTAGATCAATTCATTTATCAGCCATTAAAAAAACAAGGATTATCAACTTCTAATGAAGCCGACAGGTCTACACTTTTAAGACGTGTAAGTCTTGATATAACTGGCATGCCGGCGCCTTTTGCACTTGCAGAAAATTATTTAAAAGACCCATCACAAAAAGCATACGAGCATTTAGTAGACACACTTTTAGCATCTGCAAGTTATGGCGAAAGATGGGCCGCAGTATGGATGGATTTAGCACGATACGCCGACACAAAAGGGTATGAGAAAGATGATGCAAGAAATATATGGCGATACCGCGACTGGTTAATTAATGCCTTTAACGAAAACAAACCTTACGACCGTTTTTTAATAGAACAATTGGCTGGTGATTTATTGCCTAATCCTACAGATGCACAATTTATAGCTACTGCATTTCATAGAAACACACTTACAAATGACGAAGGGGGAACCGATAACGAAGAGTTTAGAACTGCAGCAGTTGTTGATCGCGTAAACACTACTTGGTCGGCAATTATGGGAACTAGTTTTAATTGTGTGCAATGCCATAGCCATCCTTATGATCCGTTCAAGCATGATGAATATTATAAGTTCATGGCTTTTTTTAATAATTCAAGAGACGAAGACACTAATAGTGAATACCCTCTGCTACGCGAGTTTCACAATGAGGATAGTGTGAAATTTATCGAACTAAAAAAATGGCTACAAACCAATGCGCCAACTCGCGAAAAAGAATTGAGTTTGTTTTTAAAAACAGGCTCACCAGCTATTAATTCCACTATAGCAGACGAACTAACCAATAGTGCATTAGCAGATACTAAATGGTTGATGTTTAGAAACAATGCGATCGCCAGAATAAAAGATGTATCACTTACCAATTATACACAGATCTATTATCGCTATAAAGCATGGAATCCTAATGGTGTTTGGTTAATACATTTAGACAAACCAGATGGACCTGTTATTAGTAAAATAAAAGTGCCAGACACAAAAGGTGCTTGGAAAATAAATCATTTAAATATTCCTGAAACGGTTGGCAAACACCATTTGTATTTTACTTATTCAAATAGGGCATTAAAAACACCAGAAGAATCGGGTATGCAGTTCGACTGGTTTTATTTTAGCAATCCCTTTCCTGGTAAGGGTTTGCTAGGATACGATTCGGCTTACAAACATTTCGAAGATTTATTTAATCCTACCAAAGCAACCTATACACCCATCATGGTAGAAAATCCTAGCGATTTATATCGACCTACACATGTATTTATAAAAGGCAATTGGTTGGTGAAAGGAAAAGAAGTACAAGCAGGTGTTCCATCTTCCTTAATTCCCCTTCCTACAAATGCGCCAAAAAATCGATTGGGTCTAGCACAGTGGCTAACCGATAAAAAAAATCCGCTCACTGCACGCACCATGGTGAATAGAATTTGGGAGCAATTTTTTGGACAAGGAATTGTAGAAACACTTGAAGATATGGGTAGCCAAGGGATGGCGCCTACACACCGCGAACTACTCGATTATTTGTCATGGAAATTAATGAACGAATACCAGTGGGATTTAAAAAAATTAATGAAGCATATTTTAATGAGTGCTACGTATAGGCAGCAATCAAATTTTAATAAAGAAGCCGTTGAAAAAGATCCGTATAATAAATTTTATGCAAGAGGTCCGCGGGTAAGATTATCTGCCGAACAATTACGCGATCAGAGTTTAGTAGTCAGTGGATTAATTAGTAATAAAATGTATGGTCCTGGAGTGATGCCATTTCAGCCAGAAGGAATTTGGAGTTCTCCCTATAATCGTTCGGTATGGAAAAAATCGGATAGTACAGATCAATACCGACGTGCATTGTACACATATTGGAAACGTTCTGCACCTTATCCTTCCATGATTAGTTTTGATGGCACTAGTAGAGAAGGATGCACCATCAGACGCATAAGAACCAATACACCTTTGCAAGCCCTTACTAGTTTAAATGATTCGGTAAATGTAGAAGCCGCACAATATTTTGCATGGCGTATTCAATCGATGGTAAAAAAAGATCCAATAGAACAAATTAATAAGGGATATGAACTTGCCATGTTTCAAACTATTAGTACCGATAAAAGAAATGCATTTGAAAAATTGTATCAAACTGCTTTGAATAGATTTCGTGCAGATAGCAATAAAATGCGTGCCATTACTGGACCAAAAATAGAACACCAAACACCAGAAACTGCTGCATTAATTATGGTAGCTGCAGCAATGATGAATACCGACGAATTCATCACCAAAAACTAATTGCTATGAGTAAACATAATAAAAGAATTATTCAAGAAGCGAACGACCATGTGCTTCAGCAACAAACACGCCGACATTTTTTTAAAGAAAGTGTAACTGGTGTTGGGGCAATGGCATTGGGTTCTTTTTTAAGTGGTTGTAATTGGTTGGGTTCAAAAGACGGATCTGATGTATTAAATAGTGCACATCCTTTAATGCCCCACGCGCCGCATTTTGCAGGCAAAGCAAAATCGGTTATTTATTTACACATGGCAGGTGCGCCATCGCAATTAGAATTGTTTGATTTTAAACCAGACCTTCAAAAATTAGACGGACAAGATTGTCCACAGTCATTATTAGAGGGGAAAAAGTTTGCGTTTATAAGAGGCGTTCCAAAAATGTTAGGGCCACAAGCGGCATTTAAACAAAGAGGTAATTCAGGCGCTTGGATCTCCGATAATTTACCACATCTATCAACGGTTGCAGACGAAATAAGTTTTTTAAAAGCAGTGCAAACAGACCAATTTAATCATGGTCCTGCACAATTATTAATGCATACAGGATCGGCTCGTTTGGGGAGGCCTAGTATTGGTGCATGGGCTACTTATGGATTAGGATCAGTCAATGATAACCTGCCAGGATTTGTGGTGTTAACATCGGGCGGAAATTTTCCGGATGCAGGAAAAAGTGTTTGGGGAAGTGGATTTTTGCCATCGGTATACCAAGGCGTACAATGCAGGGGAGAAGGCGATCCGGTATTGTTTGTAAAAGATCCTGCAGGAATGGATAGGGATCTTCGCAAAGCCTCAATAGATGCGATCAACGAAGCCAATCGTGCCACCTACGAAGAATTTAAAGACCCAGAAATTGTGGCGCGAATTGCCCAATACGAAATGGCTTATCGCATGCAAATTTCTGTTCCTGATGTAATGAATATTAACGACGAGCCAGCATATATTCATGAAATGTATGGCACACAACCCGGCAAAGGATCTTTTGCAAACAATGTATTGTTGGCCAGAAAATTAGTGGAGAAAGGAGTTCGATATGTACAATTATTTGATTGGGGTTGGGATATGCATGGAACCGATGAAAAAGGCGCTGTTGATTATGGATTGGTAAATAAATGTAGAACAATTGATAAACCAATCACTGCCTTATTACTCGACTTAAAACAAAGGGGTTTGTTAGATGAAACCTTGGTTGTATGGGGTGGAGAATTTGGTAGAACACCTATGCAAGAAAATAGAGACGGTAAAACAAATCCATTCAAAGGTCGCGACCACCATACAGAAGCCTACACCATTTGGATGGCTGGAGGTGGCATAAAAAAAGGAACTAGTTATGGCGAAACCGATGAAATAGGCTACAGTGCTATCAGCGGAAAAGTAACGCCCTACGATATTCAAGCTACTATTTTAAATCAATTAGGATTCGACCACGAAAAATTAATATATCCATTTCAGGGCCGATCATTTAGACTTACCGATGTTTACGGACGAGTGATTAATGAGATAGTTGCATAAAAACTGGTTTTAAAATAATTAAAGAATGCTTTTTGTAGTAACGGAATTTATTGGAAATTTTCACCCAGTATTGGTGCATTTGCCCATTGGTATTTTATTGTTTGCGCTTTTATTGGAATTATTACAAACAAATACAAAATACCAATCTGTTGCATTAGCAATTCCCATCACTTATTTAACAGGTGCGATTGCTGCCATAGTTTCTTGTGCTACAGGATGGCTTTTATCTAACACAGGCGAATACAATGAAACCACATTAAACCTGCATCGTTGGATGGGTATTTCAGTAGCAATTGTTTCAGTGATAGGGTATTATTTTTCGGTAAAAAAACAAGTAGCTATTTCAAAATATATAGCTATTGTTTTAGGAATTTTATTGTTCACTACCGGGCATTTTGGCGGAACACTTACCCATGGCGATGGCTATTTAACCAAAGCATTTTCCGCAACCAATTCAGATACTTTATATGTTCCCAAACCCATTACCAATGCACAAGAGGCCTTAATATATAAAGACATTATTCAGCCTATTTTAATCGAAAAATGTATTAAATGTCATAGCGGTTCTAAGCAAAAAGGCAACTTACGTTTAGATACCGAAGAAGGGATTTTAAAAGGAGGAAAAGGGGGAGCAATTATTAGTGTGGGACATGCAGAAAAAAGCGAAATTTTTCAGCGCGTAAGTTTAGATCCTCTCAGTGAAAAACACATGCCTCCAAAAGGTAAAATAGCTTTAACAGAACAAGAAAGATTGTTTTTGCAATGGTGGATTCAAACAGGTGTTGGGTTTTCAAAAAGAGTAAAAGAATTAGAACAACCAAATCCTGTTAAACTGGCTTTAACTGCTTTAGAAAAAAAATCATCGGCTGTAATTATTCCTTCTAATATTCCAAAAGAGTCGGTATCTAAAGCCAATGAATCTGTACTATTAGATTTGCAAAAAAAAGGAGTAGTGGTTTTACCCATTGCACAAAACAGCAATTACCTCAGTGCCAATTTGATTAATTTAAAAACCATTGACGAAAAAACACTTAGCCAAATTAGTGATTTAAAAAAACAATTAATCTGGCTAAGAATGCCTGCTATTCAATTGTCTGATCGGGCTTGGCAAAAAATTAGTACGCTGCAAAATTTAACCAAACTAAGTATTGAACATTCAAATATTACTGATAAAGGCTTACAATATTTGAGTGAACTAAATCAACTACAATACTTGAATCTAGTAGGCACTACAATATCAAGTAAAGCATTGTTACAAATAAATGAATGGACTAAATTGAGCCAATTGTATTTGGGATCCACACATCTATTAACAAGTGAACTAATAGCCATCCAATCAAAATATTCCAAAACAGAAGTTGATACGGGCGGCTATCGAGTAGCAACACTGGTTACAGATACGCAGTTGGTGAAAGCACCAATTATAAAAAAATAAACTTATTTAATGTCACCTACCATTTCTGCTGGTATCACCCAAGCATCAAATTCTTCTGCGGTGAGGTAGCCTAATTTAATGGCCATTTCTTTTAAAGTAGTTCCTTCTTTGTGTGCAGTCTGTGCAATTTCGGCCGATTTATAATAACCGATTTTTGTGTTTAATGCAGTAACCAACATCAAAGAATTGTCTACGTGTTTTTTAATATTTGCTTCAATAGGCATTAATCCTACCGCACATTTATCGTTAAAACTTACGCAGCCATCGCCAATTAAACGGGCACTGTGTAAGAAATTATAAATCATTACAGGTTTAAATACATTCAACTCAAAATGCCCTGTTGCACCACCAATAGAAATCGCAACATCATTGCCCATCACTTGTGCAGCAATCATAGTAAGCGCTTCGCATTGTGTAGGATTTACTTTGCCTGGCATGATAGAAGAACCTGGTTCGTTGTCTGGAATATGCAATTCGCCAATACCGCTTCTTGGTCCTGAAGAAAGCATTCGAACATCATTGGCAATTTTCATTAACGAAACGGCTACTGTTTTTAATGCACCATGCGCTTCAACAATTGCATCGTGTGCAGCCAATGCTTCAAATTTATTTTCTGCAGTAATAAAAGGCAAGCCAGTTAGGATGGCAATATGTTTTGCCACATTCACGTCGTAACCTTTTGGTGTGTTAATGCCGGTACCAACAGCTGTTCCGCCCAAAGCCAATTCACTTAAATGTGCCAATGAATTATTAATCGCTTTAAGTCCATGGTTTAATTGAGAAACATATCCGCTAATTTCTTGGCCAAGTGTTAAAGGCGTAGCATCCATAAAATGGGTTCTACCTATTTTAACAACATGCATAAAATCTTTACTCTTTTGCGCCAATGTATCGCGCAATTTTGAAATACCTGGTATGGTTGTTTCTAATAAAATTTTATAGGCGGCAATATGCATAGCCGTTGGAAAAGTATCATTAGAACTTTGCGATTTATTAACGTCGTCGTTGGGATGTATAAATTTATCTTTATCGGTTAATGCACCACCTTGAATTACATGCGCGCGGTAAGCAACCACTTCATTCATATTCATATTGCTCTGCGTGCCACTTCCTGTTTGCCAAACCACTAACGGAAATTGATCAGCTAATTTTCCATCTAAAATTTCATCACAAACTTGTCCTATTAACGCTGCTTTATCGGCTGCCAAAATACCTGCATCTAAATTAGTTAATGCCGCTGCTTTTTTTAAGTAAGCAAATGCTTTAATAATTTCCTTAGGCATTTTATTGATGTCTTGTGCAATTTGAAAATTTTCAATGCTACGTTGGGTTTGTGCGCCCCAATAAACATCGGCTGGTACTTGTACTTCACCCATGGTGTCTTTTTCAATACGATATTGCATACTAGTTAATTTTAAAGAAAAATGAATGTTTCCTTATAGTTTCGTAAAGGTAGTGTAAGCCGCTAAAAACGAAGAGAACTATTATAAGTAATTCAATTTATTTACCAATAAAAACGGCTTTGCGTTTTTCTAAAAAAGCCGTTGTGCCTTCTACGCGATCTGCCGTTTCAAAACAAGTACCAAAACCTGCTATTTCAGTGGCATAGCCATCGTTCGATTCGTCAAAAACAGCATTGGCAGATTCAATACATTTTGCCACAGCAGTTGGTGCTTTAGATTGAATAAGTGCTAAAATAGTTTGGGCTTTAATTAATAGTTCTTCTTGTGGAACGCAATAGTTTACCAAGCCATATTGTAAAGCGGTTGCAGCATCAATCATACTTCCAGACATTAATAATTCTAATGCCCTTCCTTTGCCAATTAATTGTACGAGTCTTTGTGTACCGCCATATCCAGGAATCAATCCTAGATTCACTTCTGGCTGACCAAACTTGGCGTTATCGGAAGCCATTCTAAAATGACAACTCATAGCTAGGTCGCATCCGCCGCCTAAAGCAAAACCATTTACACAGGCAACAATGGGTTTAGGTGAATTTTCAATTCTAAAAAAACAATCTTGACCAGCTTTAGATAATGCCATTGCTGTTTGCGCATCTAATTGGTTAAATTCACTAATATCTGCTCCTGCTACAAATGCTTTTGCACCCGCACCAGTTATAATAACCGATTTAATAGCGTCATTCGAATATACTTCATCAATCGCTTTATTTAAATCAACAAATACCGCATTATTGAGTGCATTTAATTTGTCGGGCCGATTAATAGTAATGGTAAAAATGCCATTCTCTAAACTGGTTAAAATGGTCGTGTACATCTGCAATGAATTTTAATTTAAAAATCACGATTCTTAGCCACCCATTCTTTAATGTAGTTGGCTATTTCGGCGGTTGTAGCACCTGGAGCAAAAAGGTTGCCTACACCCATTGCTTGCAGTGTTTCCATATCATTAGAAGGAATAATTCCGCCGCCAGTAAGTAGCACATCGTTCATTCCTTTCTCTTTCATCAATGCAATTAATTTTGGAAATACCGTCATGTGTGCGCCCGATAAAATACTCACACCAATGGCATCAACATCTTCTTGTAAAGCAGCATTCACAACCATTTCGGCGGTTTGGCGTAAGCCAGTATAAATTACTTCCATGCCCGCATCGCGCAAAGCTGTTGCAATTATTTTAGCACCACGGTCATGACCATCTAATCCTACTTTGGCAACGAGTACGCGAATGGGTCTTTGCATAAATTTTTTTTAAACAATCAATTAACTATGTTGGATTAACGATAAAAAATCTTTGATTCTTTTGCAAGTTTCTTCTTTACCAATCAGAGCTGCAATATCAAAAACACCCGGACCAAATTTACCACCCACTAACATAATGCGCAAAGGCAACATTAATTCGCCTGGTTTTAAATCATTGGCCGCAGATAGTTCTTTAAACTCGTGTTCAAGGTCGTGTGTTTCCCATTGATTGCTTAATTCGTAAGCCCTAATTAATTCAGTAAAAAACATATTTTTCTTATCGTCCCATTTAGGCTTTACTGCAGCAATATCAACAGTTGCAGGCATTTCAAAAAAGAAACTGCTTTGCGAAATAAAATCGGGTAATACGGTGCAACGATCTTTGACTAGCTCAATTACTTTGGCTAATAAATCATTGTTGTTGATGGTAATATTTTTTTGCGCAAATAGTATTTTAATAGGATCAACTAATTCAGCTACTGGTATTTTTTTAATCCATTCGTGGTTATACCATTTTGCTTTTTCATAATCGAATTTTGCACCGCCTTTGTGTACTCGATCCATAGAAAATGTAGCAATCAATTCTTGCATGGTAAATATTTCTTGGTCACTACCATCGTTCCAACCAAGCATGGCTAATAAGTTTACAAAAGCCGCTGGTAAAAATCCGTGCTCTTTAAATCCTACGGTTGTTTCGTTGGTTTTAGGGTCTGTCCAATCCATTGCAAATACAGGAAATCCTAGTCTGTCGCCATCGCGCTTACTCAATTTTCCGTTGCCATCTGGTTTTAAAATTAAAGGCAAATGCGCCCACTGCGGCATTTCTGCTTCCCATCCTAAATATTTCCAAAGCAATAAATGTACAGGTGCAGAAGGCAACCATTCTTCGCCCCGAAACGCATGGGTGATTTGCATTTGATAGTCATCCACTACTACGGCTAAATGGTAAGTTGGCATGCCATCTGCTTTTAATAAAACTTTGTCATCTACTTGTGCCGTATTAAAACTCACTTCGCCACGAATCATATCGTTAAAAGAAACGGTTTCATTTAAAGGCATTTTAATACGCACCACATGTGGCGTTCCTGCAGCCAATAAATCGCTTACTTCTTGTGCCGACAAACTAATAGAGTTACGCATTTTTTCGCGCAAACTATGGTTGTATTGAGGCGATGGATTTTCGGGTGTTTTGTATTCGGTACGCATGGCTTCTAAATCAGCCGTAGTATCAAAAGCATAATAAGCAAAACCATCAGCCACTAATTGGTCTGCAAATTTTCGATAATTGGCTTTACGCTCACTTTGTCTGTAAGGCGCAAAAGGTCCGCCGTGCAAAGGGCTTTCATCGGGCACCATGCCACACCAGTCCAGCGTTTTAAAAATATAATCTTCAGCGCCATCTACAAAACGTGTTTGGTCGGTATCTTCAATTCTAACAATAAAATCACCACCATTTTGTTTGGCAAAAAGGTAATTAAACAATACGGTTCTTACACCGCCCAAATGCAGTCCACCAGTGGGTGAAGGCGCAAAACGAACCCTAACTTTCTTACTCATATTAGTACAAAGATAAACTTTGCAGAACCGTAATTAAAAACCATTCTCAAAAAATAGTACTTTGTAGCATGTATTTGGTAAAAACGCCTTTTTTTATACGTTGGTTGTATCCCACACTTTGTTGGCGGATACCGGAAAAAGAAAAAATAATTTATTTAAGTTTCGACGATGGACCGCACTCAATAGCAACCCCATTTGTGCTCGATTTATTACAGCAATATAAAGCCAAAGCCAGTTTTTTTTGTATAGGAAAAAATGTATTAGCCGAACCCGAAATTTACAATAGAATTTTAGCAGAAGGGCATTGCGTAGGGAATCATACCCAACAGCATACTAATGGCTGGAAAACCAGTACAAACAAGTATTTGAAGGATATTGAATTGGCTGCACAATGTATAAAATCTAATTTGTTTCGACCACCTTATGGCAGAATTAAACGACAACAAATAGTAGCAGTAAAAGCAGTTTTAAATGATCAAAATCAATCAACGCAATTGGCTCCTGCAAAAATTATTATGTGGGATGTATTAAGCGGCGATTTTGACGAAACATTAAGCCCTATAAAATGCGCCGAGCAAGTCATTAAATTTACAAAAAAAGGATCGATTGTGGTTTTTCACGACAGCGCCAAAGCCTATGATAGACTTTCTTATGCACTGCCCAAGGTTTTGGCCTATTTCACTGATTTGGGCTACCAATTCAAGGCATTGCCTCAATAATCAAAAAAAGATGGCCAAGGTAGAAACCTCGGCCAGTTTTTTAATCCGTACCCTATAAAAAATAGCTTGAAGCTAATTTTATCAATTTTTGCATTGCTGCTTTATATAAACGGCACCCCTTGTTTTTTATTTTGCAGCCGCCAAAAAATAGCTAGGAATCTTTCAAAATCAACTAAGCCCGTCTAATTTGTACGAAATCCCCGATTTTTGCAGCATGACCCTTATTGATACCCATTGTCATTTATATTCCGAAGAATTTGCCGCAGATACGCAGCAGGTGGTAGACCGAGCCCTATCAGCAGGTGTTTCAAAAATTTATCTGCCTGCCATAGATTCGGAGTCAACCGATGCCATGCTAGGTTTAGAAACCCTTTACCCATCATTATGTATCGCCATGATGGGTTTGCATCCTTGTTATGTAAAAGAAAATGTTCAGGCAGAGTTAGACCATGTAAAAGCCTGGTTAGATAAACGACCATTTGTGGCAGTAGGAGAAATAGGACTCGATTTTTATTGGGATAAAACATTCGAAAAGCAGCAATACGAAGCATTTGATACGCAAATGCAATGGGCACTCGATAAAAACATACCTATTGTAATTCATACGCGTAATGCCATGCAAGAAACCATTAATCGTGTAAAACCCTTTGCTCAAAAAGGTTTGAAAGGAATTTTCCATTGCTTTAGTGGCAGTGCCGAATTGGCCAAGCAAGTAATAGACTTAGGATTTTATTTAGGGATAGGAGGGGTCATTACCTACAAAAATGCTGGCTTGCCCGAAGTGCTAGCCAATATAGACCTAGCACAATTGGTTTTAGAAACAGACGCACCTTACCTAACACCAGTACCTTTTAGGGGTAAAAGAAATGAAAGCAGTTATTTAAGTAATATAGTAACCGCGCTTGCTGCCGCAAAAAATACCAGTATTGAAGAAGTGGCAGCCATCACTACAGCCAACGCTCAAAAAATATTCGGTTCCTAAGTTCAATCAGCTATTTTTGCAATCCATTTAAATAAACCTTTCTAGCCTTAATTAGGCTTGGGGTTTAAGATAAATAAACAGAGAGGTGTCCGAGTGGTTTAAGGAGCACGCTTGGAAAGCGTGTATACGGCAACGTATCGGGGGTTCGAATCCCTTCCTCTCTGCATCAGTTTTTCAATTTCATTCCCATTTTAGTTGCCACTATTTTAAAGGTATCCTTACTATTTTTTTCTTATGTTCAAGTTGTATACAAACTGTGTAGACCCTTGAGTTGATATATTATTCGGCACTATATTGCCTAAAACATTGTTTTTTCGTGTTTTATTATTAATTTACATCAAAATAGGTATTATGTTGCCGAAATCAATAAATAAAATGCAAAAAATAGTAGGGGATAGGCGAGCTACACTAAAAATAACCCAAGAAAAATTGGCGGCTATTGCTGGTGTATCATTAAGAACTATTCGTGAAATAGAGCAAGGCACTGGCAACCCATCATTAGAAACGGCCGATAAATTATTTGATGTATTGGGGGTTGAACTGATTTTTCAAATTAAAAACAAAGGCTTGTAAACTATTTGAATTGTATGAAAGCATTTGTAAAATACAATAAAACGCTGGCAGGGATTTTAGAAAAAACTTCAAAAGGGTATGCCTTTAGTTATACAAAAGAATATATTGAATTTGGCGGAAGGCCAATAAGTATTACTATGTTACCGAGCAAAGGTCCTTTTGAAAGTAAATACCTATTTCCTGTTTTTATGAATTTATTGAGTGAAGGATCCAATAAAAAAGTGCAATGCAGACTTTTAAAAATTGCAGAATCAGATTATTTTAGTTTGCTATTGGCAACAGCCAGTTTTGAAACCATCGGACCCATAACAGTAGAACCTATACAAAATGAATTTGAATAAAATAAATTGTTGCCCTTCAACACTTGCGCTTGGTTTTGCTAGCTATAGTCCAAAAGCTATGAAGGATCTTTTTGGAAAAAGGTCAAAAAAAATTAGTCATATTTTGTCTTTCACTGCACCAGGTACTAATAGCCAACAAACAAAAACATTTAATGAAAAAAGAAAAAGCATTTCTATTTCAGGTTTTCAAGAAAAGTATTCTATCAAACTAAATAAAAACCAACTAGAATTGGTTGAAAAATCAGGCGAATTTATATTAAAACCAATTCCTGCAGAGCGACTGCAATTAGTAGAGGATTTACCAGCAAATGAGCACCTCACAATGCAAATTGCTAATCAAGTTTATCATATTAATACAGCTACCAATGGATTGATTTTTTTTAAAGATGGCATACCAGCATATCTTACAAAAAGATTTGATTACATTAAGGATGACTTGAAATTTCAAATAGAAGACTTCGCTACATTAATAGGCTTAACATCCGAAACAGATGGATCTGAGTTTAAAATTAAAGCGAGTTATGCCGACATAGCAAAAACAATAGATAAGTATGTGCCCGCTGCCAAAATTGAGAAACTAAAATTCTTTGAAATAGTAGTATTCAACTATGCATTTAGCAATGGCGATGCACACCTAAAAAACTTTTCATTAATGGAAACATCCGACGGTGATTATATCTTATCTCCAGCATATGATTTGGTTTGTACAGCCTTGCATATAGACGATGGTAATTTGTCGTTACAAGGTGGTTTGTATGATAAAGATTTTGAAGCACCAGCCTATAGTAGGTATGGATTTTACACTTATAATGACTTTGTTTTGTTTGGAAAACATATTGGATTAGAAGAAAAAATAACAGAGCCAATTTTAAAAAAATATGCAACAATTAATAAGGAGGTTTCTTCACTAATTGATCGTTCATTTTTGAGCAAAAAAGCAAAAAAAATGTATCTTCAACACTATCTTGAAAGGGTTAATCGGTTTATGTTATTGCCTTTATAAATTGGATTTAAAATTAAATAAACACCCTATCTACATAACTATAATCTTCTCTGAAACTTTTGGGTGTACAATTCTTTTTCTTTTTAAATAGCCTATTAAAATTCGAAATATTGTTGAAGCCACATTTAAAGGCAATTTCACTAATAGGTAAATTCGTGTCAATTAATAAACGAGATGCTTGACCTAGTCGAATCTCTAGTAAATTATCTATAAAACTTATTCCAGTATTTGATTTAAAAAATCTACTGAAAGACACTTCTGTCATATTAGACATATTTGCAACATTTGCTAGTGTAATTGACTTACTAAAATTTTGGTTTAGGTAATCAATTACTTTCTCAACTCTTCTGCTATTGTATGATTTGCTAACATTGCTAAAAGTAGCGTTAGACAAGAGTTGTATATCTTTTGAAATGGATAATATATTTAAAATTGACATTAATTCAAGTACTGAAAAAAAGCCTTTTTGATTACCCAATGCGCTAATTCTTTTTTCAACTAAAAGGGTTGTTTCTGTTGAAAATAGAATCCCTTGGTAAGATTTTTCAAACATGTCTTTTATAAAAAACAGTTGGTTTCTCCTTAAAAATTTATCGTCAAAAAGATCTTTGTGAAACTGAATGGTTATTTCAATAATCTTTTTGCTTTTGCACAAATGTGTTTTCCAGCAGTGTGGAAGGTTTGGGCCAACTAGCACAAGTTCTATGTTGTTTATTTCTCCAATATGGTCGCCAATAATTCTTTTTGCGTCTTTTGCGTTTATGATAAGATTTATTTCAAATTCTTCATGATAATGAAGCGGAAAGTCAAACTCGGTTTTTGTTCTTGAGAGCACAGTAAAACAGTCGCTACTTGTTAGTGGCGTAATTTCTTTTAGTAAGTTATCTTTTGTTTTTTTGATAAAATAATATTATTGATGGTTCTGATATAAATTATAGGATAATTACGGTTTATTTAATTAATAATGATGCTTAATATATTATTTATTTACGCTTTCATTTTTTTAAATTACTAATAAAATACAATAAATTGATAAAATAGTATCATTAATTATATCAACTTCAGTTTACATTTGAGAAAATCATTATGCCATATGAAAAAAGTGCTCATTTTCTTTCTACTAGTATTAACCTTATTGGTGAATGCTAGTCAGGCTCAGACCAATAAAATAACGGGAAAGGTTATTGATGAAAAGGGTATGCCAATTGCTGGAGCAACAATTACCGTAAAAAACACCAAAATACTTGCTTTAAGTAATGCCAAAGGTGCTTTTACTATTGAATTACCTGCTAAGTCGATAAGTATTTTGGTTTCTTATGTAGGGATGGAATCCGTTGAATTGAATGTTTCAAAAAAATCCAGCATAGAAGTACAGTTGAAAAGTACAGTCTCAAACCTGGCAGATGTTATTGTAATAGGATATGGTACTGTAAGAAAATCAGATTTAACTGGAGCGGCTCAAAGAATTACACGTGAAGATATCATGCGCGACAATCCTGGTAATATACTACAAGCCATGCAGGGCAAGTTAGCTGGAGTAAATGTTACTCAAAATGATGGCGCCCCGGGAGCTGGTTTAAGCATAAAGGTTCGTGGTTCTAATTCTTTTTTAGGCGGAACAGAACCTTTATATGTAATTGATGGGGTTCCTTTTAATAATAGTAGTAGTGGATTAACGCCAGAGTCTTTAGGTAGCGACGAAAAGCAAACGCTAAATGCACTTGCTTTTATTAACCCGAATGATATTGAATCTATAGATGTATTAAAAGATGCATCTGCTACGGCTATTTATGGATCTAGGGGAGCAAATGGGGTTGTTTTAATTACTACTCGTAAAGGAAAAATTGGTAAAGACAAAGTAGAGTTCACTGCTAATTTGGGAATGGCAGAAGTTTCAAAAAAACTACGCACCCTTACCCCTGTTGAATATGCCAATTTTCAAAACCTTTCATATACAAATGCTAACAAATACGATGGCACAAGTTATACGCCATTATATGCAAATCCTGCATTATACGAAGGTGATAATAATGATTGGCAAGATAGAATTTTTAAAAAAGCACTTACACAACAATATAGTTTAAACGTTTCTGGCGCTTCTGAAACTGGAAGTCATAATTTAACTTTTGGATATACCAATCAAGATGGAATTATTCAAACTTCTGGGTATAAAAAAATTGGGTTGAGTTTTAATTTAACCAGAAATCTTGGTAAAATGTTTAAGATTGGAACTAGTAGTTCTATTTCTAATTCAATTACCAATGGTGTAAAAACTGGTACAGATAAATCCGATGCTGCTAGTGCTGGAGTAGTAAGGTCTGCACTTACGTTCCCTGCAACAACTAGAATCATTGAAGAATACGATGGTATTGGCGACGACTTTATTACTAATCCTAGTATATATGTAACGGATGTTTTAAACAAAGTAACAGCTACTAATATTTTTACTTCAAATTATTTAGAAGTTACGCTAGATAAAAATTTAAAGTTCCGACAAAATATAGGATTCAATTATGGCACCAATGCGCGTGATCAATATTATCCTAGAACTGTTTACGAAGGATTTGCTTCAAAAGGATGGGGATTAAAATCCGATAATAGTTGGTCTAGTATTGTATCTGAAAGCATTTTAACATACAATAAAAAAATTGCACAACATAGCATTAATGTAACTGCAGCATCTACATACGAAAAAAATATAGGTCAATCTAAAAGAGCAGAAGCAAAAACATTTCCAAATGATTTACTACAAAATGAAAACTTACAATCTGCCGAACAAGTGTTGCCCATTATTACAAATAAGTATCAGTCTAATTTAGTTTCATTTTTAGGTAGAATAAATTATGCCTATGCAGATAAGTATATTTTATCTGTATCTCATAGACAAGATGGATCAAGCAAATTTGGTAAAAATAATAAATGGTCTGCATTTTCATCTGCCGGTCTTGCTTGGAAGCTTCATAAAGAATCTTTCTTAAAATCAGTTTCTGCCATTAATGATTTAACCTTAAGAGCGAGTTATGGTCAAACAGGTAATCAAGGTATTGGCTCTTATGCCTCTTTGTCTAAATTAGCGGTATATAATTACACATTTAATGGGGCGATTCAAACAGGGTTAGCAGATGATGTATTTGCTGGTCCGGCTAATCCAGAACTTAAATGGGAAACAACAAATGCCTACAACGCAGGTATTGATCTTGGTTTAATGCAAGGAAAATTCAATTTGCATATTGATGCGTATTTAAAACGTACAAATGATTTATTACAATTTATTACAACACCTGCTTCTACTGGATTCCAAAGACAATTAAGAAATTCTGGTTCTGTAGAAAATAAAGGAATTGAAATTTCTTTAGATGCAGCTATTGTTAATAAAAAAGATTTCCAGTGGAAGTCAAGTTTTAATATTTCATTTAATAGAAATAAAATTATTTCTTTAGGTGGCGATATTAAAGAGCAGTTTGCAAGTAATATTTCTACTCGTGATGCACCGTTTATTCAACGCGCGAATTTGCCAATAGGTGCATTATATGGATATGTAGAAGATGGATATTTTG
>JAPLEL010000273.1 GCA_026391415.1 Bacteroidota bacterium | reverse complement strand
TCACCCAAATCAGTTACGACATTTTCAGGCTTGGGGTATATTTTCGGCAGACGTATTCATATGGCTAGCAAGATACCCATTGGATTAATCGATTTGTCATTGGGGGGTACTACCGTTGAAGCATGGTTATCTCCTAATACACTGCTTTCAATGCCTGAAAATAGTTCTTTGCTAAAACAATGGAATGATAAGGAAGCAGCATTTAATCCGGTTGAAGATCTCAAAACAAAAATTATCAATTGGGAGAAAAGAACTGCTAAACAAAAAAGGAAAGGGGAAGAGACTGCACCAAAGCCTTCGGTACCATCGGTAAGACCAGCGCTTGATAGAAATTTTCCTGGATCATCGTATACAGGAATGGTAGCTATTATTGGTGGGCTCACTGTAAAAGGAATAGTGTTTCATCAGGGGTATAATAATGCACTTGGAGACGCTCGTCCTAAATTGTATGCAGCTAATTTCAAAGCATTGATATCAGATTGGAGAAATTTGTTTAATAACAAGCAATTACCTTTTGGAATTATTGAGTTCAGTGCCGGGGGAGAACCACAGACATTGGATAATTACGAATTGAGAATGTTAGACCCATCACCCTATATTCGAGAGGGGCAGTATAATGCTTATAGAAATTTATCCAATATCGGGTATGCATGTTCTTACGACCAACAAGTAAACTGGTACCATCCTCAAAAAAAAGTGGAACCGGGTGAAAGGATGGCCCGCTGGGCTTTGTCAACTCTATATGGTTTTAATTTAGGATGGGAACCTGCAACCTTTGTAGGTATTGAAAAACTGAAAGATAAAATGATTGTAACTTTTAGCAAAGAGGTGAAATCATCTGATGACCGGCCTATTGAAGGATTTTCAATAGCAGGTATTGATCGTCATTTTTATCCTGCAAAAGCGGAGTATGTGAAAATACAAAATGAAAAGGGGCAAAAAGTGAATGATAAAAGAAGGATTATTATATGGAATGACCTTGCTGTAAATCCAATAGAGTTGCGTTATGCCTGGGCACGCAATCCACTAGGTAATTTAGTTAATGATGCAGAAAGAATTATTCCTGTACCCCTTTTTAGAACCGATAGTTGGGATTATCCAGAAGCGCCGTATTTATCTAATGAATATGAGCTATACAGACAAAAACAGAAAACGATTCAGCAGCAAGCAGAAGAATTGTCAAGAATCAGGATAATTCAAGAAGCAGAAAAGCTGATAAAAGAAAATAAAAAATAAGGACATTGATAAATGTCTAGTCCTCATATAGCTTGTCAAAAGGTTTTATCATGACGAGACAAAAATCCAATAAAAAAGGCCCCCGACTAATCGGGGGCCTTTTTTATGAATGCGCTGTAACGGTATTATTTAAAAAGTAAAATCAGGTAAGTCTATTTTAATGCCGCCTTGCATGGCTGATTCATGGGCTAGTATTCCTACACAAGTAATATTAGCGGATTGTTTAGCATTAGGGAAGGGTGCTCTAATTTCATTTAATGCATTTAAAAACTCGTTCACTAAATGTGGATGTGACCCACCATGACCCGAACCTTGAATAAAAGATAAATGTTGATTGCTATCCTCGTCATATACCCCTTTAGTGGTAAAGGATTGAATTTCCTTGGGCAATAAATGAGCATAGTCCGGAACAGCAACACGTTCCGGTGTTTCACCAACATGTATAACAGGTTGTTCGTGTTCCACTTGAGCCCACTCAAAACTTTTTTTAGAGCCATACACATCAAAGCTTTCTCTATATTGTCTCGCTGTGTTAAAAAGAGAGCGCGTCACTTCCCCAGCAATATCAGAATTTCTAAATTGTATATGACAGCTTTCTACAGCAAATGGAGAATTGTATTTTGAAATTAAGTTTTCATCAATTCGGCCCGATCCCACACAGGAAACAGAGCTAGCTTCTTTGCCAATTAATCCAACAATAGGACCCACGCAATGGGTGGCATAGTGCATTGGAGGCAAGCCTTCCCAATAGCCTGGCCATCCTGCCATTTCTTGTTGATGGGAAGCGCGGATAAATTGTATTTTACCTAAGTCCCCTTTATTAAATAATTCTTTTACAAATAAATATTCACGACTAAACACCACCGTTTCCATCATCATATAGGTTTTGCCGCTTTTTTGAACAGCTTCCACAATTAATCTACACTCTTCCACCGTAGTGGCCATGGGAACCGTACAAGCCACATGCTTTCCAGCATTCAATGCTTTAATAGTTTGTTCGGCATGACTTTGTATGGGTGTATTGATGTGCACTGCGTCAATAGCAGAATCTTTTAATAGTTCATCGTAATCCGAAAATCTTTTTTCAATATTAAAAGCATCTCCAATAGCCTTTAATTTAGCTTCATCTCTTTGACATATGGCATACATATTAGCCAATGGATGTTTTTGGTAAATAGGAATAAATTCAGCACCAAAGCCTAATCCTATAATAGCTATATTCATTTTTTTCATACTTTTTATTTAAATGTTTTTTTCATAAAATCCAATCCTTGTTGCGCAAATATTTCTTGGCTATCTGCTAGTGGTTTCCAAATACAAACCGCTTCGGCTAATTGTTGATTCATGGGCGTGAAACTTTCTAAACTAATCATCCCTTGATAATTTATTTTATTGAGCCCATTTGCATAATCGTTCCAAGGCGTTATTCCTGTACCTGGTATTCCTCTGTGGTTTTCGGAAATTTGCATATGAATTAAGTTGCTCCCTGCTTGCAAAATAGCATCCAAAGGATTTTTTTCTTCAATATTCATATGGAAGCTATCTAAACTAATTTTTGCAGCTGGATGATTGATATCTTTAACCAGTTGGCAAACATCTGCAGCACTGTTTACTAAATCAGATTCGAAACGGTTAATGGGCTCTATCGCTAATTGACAATGATATTGCGCTGCCATCTCACAAGCGATGCGCATATTTTTTACTGCCAAGTCCCACTCTTTTTTTCTATCAACGGGCAATAACATTCTACGCTTGCCCACTGCCGAATACATAGGACCAGCCAAAAAATTGGTATCCCATTGATTACACAATTTTAAACAGGCTTCAATATAATCAAAGCACTCTTGATGAATGGCTGGGTCATTACTGGTTAAATCTCTTGAGGTACCAAAAGCACCACAAACCACCGTTGTTAAATGATACTTGCGTAAAGCAAACGCTACTTTTTCAGCATCTATTTGCTTGGGATCTTCCACAGCAATTTCTATTGCATCATATCCTAATTGTGCCACTTTCTCAAAAATAGGTTCAATGCTTTCTGTAGTAAATGGCGAAACAAATAGCCAACTACTTACCCCTAATTTATTTTTTTCTGACATGAAATATTATTTAGCAACCACTTTCATTACCCCATTCATATTACGCCAATGACCCGGGAAAGAACATATATAAGGAAAGTCCCCAACATTATCTGGTACATTAATAACCATTGTATATGTTTTTTGCGGATTCACTAATGGAGTAGCATATAAAACATCCCCCATCTTTGGAATATAATTTAATTCAGCGCCTTTTGGATCCATCGCAATTTTATCTGCAGCAGCACCTACTCTTTCCTTTGAACCTGGTCTTAAAATTAACAAGTTGTGTTGCATGAAATCAATATTGATAAAATTTATTTTTACTGTAGTGCCTGCTTTTACAGTAAACTCGGTTACATCGTATTTCATTTCATTTTTAATTACTGAAATATTCACCGTTTGATCAATGATAGTGGCTACCGCATTTTTTTCCTTACTCATTTTTAAATGCGTCCCTCTTGCCGATCTTAAAGCCATATTAATCCATTTATCGTCGGCGTTTTCTTTCACTTTTAACATCTTATCCAAAATGGCATAAGCTTCATCAGAAGGTTTCATATCGGCAATCGCAATGACTGCTGCTAAACGCACTCTATAATCCACATCTTCAAATACTTTTGCATTTTGATAAGCTTTTAATGCAGTGGGTAATGCCTTAGTTACTTCCACTGCAGCCTTGCGAACCCCACCAGATGGATTGCTTAATGCTTTGGTTGCAGCTGCAATAGCACTTGTATTATTTTTCAATAAGCCTAAACCATGTAAAGTCCATAATGCATGAATCGCAGGTGCATTAACACCAGCTGCATCCACATTACTTGTATTGATTATTTTAATTAATGCTAGTGCAACAGATAAATCTTTGTTTTCAACCAATAATCTTTGTGCGGTGGTTCTCCAAAACATATTATTATTGGATAAAGCTGCTAATAAACCGGCTTTATCATTTTTATTCAAACTGATGGGTGTATTCACCGGGCCATCCTTATACACTAATCGATAAATACGACCGCGCTCATGATCTCTTAATGGGTTGATATGTGCATTACCCTTGCCATTGTCAAAACCTTTTGGCGTTGGATTGTGTTGTATAATGAAATCATACCAATCCGTAATCCATACATTACCGTCAGGACCCACTTCTGATTGAATAGGACCAAACCACTCATCGGCACTAGCCACTAAATTCCAACCATCTCCTTTTTCTTTAAATCCAGAACCTACTTGCTCAATATAATTTTTGTGTATCAATCTTCCGGTAGGCTCAGTGACCATAGCCACTTTATTCCAAAAATCAGATGGATAATTTCTAGCAGTGTAAATACTTTGTCCAGCTGCTGCTGTAAAACCACCAAATACATCTACCTGTCTTAAATTTTTTGTAACCACATGCATTCCATAATGCGCATCAATTTTTTCAGTGCCCGACTTTTCTGGGTATACCTTTTTTAATACTCTCTTAGGAATACCAAAAAATACACTATGCGTATTATTGGCAGTGGAAGCAAAAACATCAAATTCCTCCGAAAAGCCTAGTCCCCAAGTATTATTGGTAGTACCTCCTAAGAATTCTATATCATTTACTTTTTTTGTATTGGGCTTGAAACTATAGATACCCATACTAAATGTGGTGGTGTCTTTCCCTTTGACATTTAAATATCCAGAGTAACCTACAGTACCCCAAATTTTATTATCTAATCCATA
>JAPLEL010000045.1 GCA_026391415.1 Bacteroidota bacterium | reverse complement strand
CCTTTACAGATCCATACTTTGATACCAATTTTGCCATACACTGTTTGAGCAAACACGTTAGCGTAATCAATATCCATACGGAATGTATGTAAAGGAACACGACCTTGTTTGAATTCTTCAGAACGGGCAATCTCAGCACCAGCTAAACGGCCGCTTAATTTTACCTTGATACCTTCGGCGCCCATACGCAAAGTTGAGGCTACTGCCATTTTAGTGGCACGTTTGAAGTTGATACGGTTTTCGATTTGACGAGCAATCGTGTCTCCTACAATAGCAGCATCCAATTCAGGACGACGTATTTCTAGAATATTGATTTGAACATCTTCTTTACCTGTCAATTTCTTCAACTCTTCTTTGATACGATCAACCTCTCCACCACCTTTACCGATGATGATACCTGGCTTAGAAGTGTGTATCGTAACAATCAGCTTACCTAAAGTACGCTCAATTACAATTTTTGCGATACCACCTTTGTTGATACGGGCATTCAAGTAAGTACGGATCTTATGATCCTCAATCAACTTTAATGCGTAGTCTTTCTTACTACCATACCAGTTGCTTTCCCATCCGCGGATGATACCTAACCTGTTACCAATTGGATTTGCTTTCTGACCCATATAATGGTTTTACAATTAGTTTTTAGAATCTACTATTAATGTTACATGGTTGCTGCGCTTACGAACTCTGTAGCCACGACCTTGAGGTGCCGGGCGCATCCGTTTTAAAACACGACCACCATCTACGAAAATTGTTTTTACTACTAGGCTACTGTCAGCTGCACTTGCGCCGCTATTCTTTTGTTCCCAGTTGTTAATGGCACTCTTAAGCAATTTTGCTAAAGGAGTAGCATTGTGTTGTGGGTGATGTTCCAGAATGGCCAAAGCTTTTTCCACTTCCATTCCACGGATCACATCGGCCAGCAAACGCATTTTGCGTGGACCTGTAGGATAATTGTTCAGTTTAGCTACTGCTTCCATTTTCTTTTAGTTTCTTATTAGTGACTAGGTTTTTTGAAACCCAAAATCAAAAATGTTTTTTATTTCTTAGTTCCTGCGTGACCTCTGAAGTTACGTGTTGGAGCGAATTCACCTAATTTATGGCTTACCATAAACTCTGTTACATAAACAGGGATGAATTTATTACCGTTGTGTACTGCAAAAGTGTGTCCCACAAAATCTGGAGTGATTGTGCTACGACGGCTCCATTAATTGCAACAACTTTCTCTTCTAAATTTGCGTCTACGTAAGGACCTTTTTTAATCGAACGACCCATAATAGTTATAAGTTTACTGGTCTGTTAGTTATTTATGTTTCTAGCTTTGTAAAATTACTTAGCTAATTTTTTTCCATCTCTGCGTTGGATAATCAGCTTGTCGCTTCCTTTTCCTCTTGTTCTGGTTTTTTCACCTTTGGCGTATTTACCAGTTCTGCTACGAGGATGACCACCTGAAGCTTTACCTTCACCACCACCCATCGGGTGATCTACTGGGTTCATCGCAACACCGCGAACTCTAGGACGAATACCTTTCCAACGATTCTTACCTGCTTTACCAGCCATTTCAAGATTGTGGTCGCTATTAGAAACCACACCTACAGTAGCGCAACAGTTAATCAATACTTTTCTTAATTCGCCAGAAGGCATTTTTAATACTGCGTATTTTTCTTCCTTATTGGCTAATTGTGCAGATGAACCAGCACTTCTAGCCATTTTGCCACCTTGTCCAGGTTGTAATTCAATGTTATGGATATTGGTACCTAATGGCATGCTCTTCATAGGAAGTGCGTTGCCAATTTCAGGTGCTACAGCATCGCCAGAAATAACGGTTGCTCCAACTTGTAAACCTTGAGGAGCAAGAATATATCTTTTCTCTCCGTCGGTATACTGAACCAATGCAATAAATGCAGTACGGTTAGGATCATACTCGATAGTCAATACAGAAGCAGACATATCTTTTTTGTTCCTTTTGAAATCAATGATTCGATAATGGTGCTTGTTTCCGCCTCCCATGTATCTTGATACTCGACGACCTTGGAAATTACGTCCGGCAGTATTTTTTTGCGCTTCTAACAAACTTTTTTCAGGTTCGTTAGTAGTGATTTCAGCGTACGCGTTACCGACTCTCCAACGAGTTCCTGCGGTAATCGGTTTGTACTTTTTAAGTGCCATTTGCTTTTCTTTTTTTCTACGGAATTTTCAGCTCCGTAAGCTATAAATT
The DNA here is from genome assembly GCA_026391415.1 of Bacteroidota bacterium. Lineage (GTDB taxonomy): Bacteria > Bacteroidota > Bacteroidia > Chitinophagales > Chitinophagaceae > Sediminibacterium. Next base: position 24,829 of record JAPLEL010000045.1, on the reverse strand, counting down.
AAATATTTGCGTAAAGATCAATCGTCTCACCTTCAGCAACTGTTACCAGTGCTTTTTTGTAAGCAGATTTCATTCCTTGAATAAAACCAGCTTTTGTGTAACGTGTTTTATTTTTACCAGGAACAACCACAGTGTTTACATCTAATACGGTAACTCCGTAAAAATCTTCTACTGCTTTTTTGATCTCAAGTTTATTTGCCTTACGGCTAACTCTAAAAGCATACTTGCGCAATTTTTCTTGCTGAGCATTTGCTTTTTCAGTTAAAATCGGTTTTACTAATATTTCTGAAGGTTTCATTTATATTGTGTTGAAACGTTAATCTTAAAAATTCATTCAATTTAATCAGTTAACTAAGCAACTACTGCGTCGTTATCTGCAAATATTTTTGCTGTGTTTTCAGTTAACACCAATACATCTGCGTTCATTATTTCGTAGGTATTGATATCAGCTAAAAGTGTGCTAGCGATATTTGGAATATTACGCGTGCTCAAATACAAATTGTCGTTGTATTCTGGCAACACGATCAATGTTTTTTTATCAAACAAATTCAAACTTTTCATTGCTGCAACCAATTCTTTGGTTTTAGGCACTTCCATAGTAACATCTTCAATAACAAAAATGGCGTTATCTTTTGCTTTATGGCTTAAAGCTGAAATTTTTGCGAGGTCTTTCACTTTACGATTTAATTTAAAATCATAAGAGTGTGGTTTTGGCCCGAAGATAGTACCACCACCTTTATACAAAGGGTTACGGATATTACCTTTACGCGCACCACCAGTTCCTTTTTGCTTGTGCAACTTGCGGCTAGCACCTTGAACCTCGGCACGTGTTTTTACTTTGTGTGTACCTTGACGACCAGCAGCTAAATACTGCTTTACTGCCAAATAGATCACGTGATCATTCGGCTCGATACCAAATACCTCTGCAGGTAATTCTACCGTTCTACCGGTTTTCTCTCCTTTTATAGTTAATACGTCTACTTGCATTTTCTTCAGATTATTGTGTGATTACTTCTGGATTAAAACGATTGATCCGTTATGTCCAGGAACTGAACCGCTTACTAGTATATAATTCTTTTCAGAGAATATTTTTACCACTTTCAAGCCCTTCAACATCACTCTGTCATTACCCATTCTACCAGCCATTCTCATTCCTTTAAATACTCTTGCAGGATAAGATGATCCACCAATTGAACCTGGGGCTCTTTGACGATCATGTTGTCCGTGAGAAGCTTCACCCACACCAGAGAAACCATGGCGCTTTACAACACCTTGGAAACCTTTACCCTTGGTGGTACCAATCACTTCAACTTTATCGCCTTCAGCGAAAATGTCTAGCGTTACGGTTTCACCCAAAGCTTTTTCTATTGAATAGTTGCGGAATTCTTTAACGAATTTTTTTGCGGAGGTCTGAGCTTTTGCGTAGTGATTAATCTCAGCTTTAGTTGCGCGTTTGTCTTTTTTGTCACCAACAGCTAATTGAATAGCGTTGTAGCCGTCTGTCTCTAAGGTTTTAACCTGAGTAACGGTATTTGGACCAGCTTCAATAATGGTACAAGCAATTTGCTTGCCATCTTCGGAGAAGATGCTGGTCATACCAATTTTTTTACCAATAATTCCTTTCATCGTTTTGCGGTTTGTGCCCCGCGGAGGTGTGTAGGACATTTCGCCGATGAAGCGAAATTCAATCCTTGTTGACTAGCGACCTTTTCCTTTGTTTTCAAAAAATTTAATTTTGAAGAGGAAGTACCGGTAGTAAACAAACCTCGAAGGGCCTGTTTATATGTTAGTCCATTTGAGTTATTGGCCTAGACCTTTAACTTTTATGGCTTTCTTTAATCAGAGCTACTTTGGCCGCTATGCGGTTTGGTAGGTGAATATAATTTGTATAAGAACTCTTTGTTGTTTCTGAAGTGATTAGGCTTATGGCCAATTTACTGCAGATTATGCTTTGATTTCAACTTCTACACCAGATGGCAAATCTAATTTGCTTAAAGCATCTACTGTTCTAGAAGAAGAAGTGTAAATATCCAATAAGCGCTTGTGTGTAGCTAACTGGAACTGTTCACGACTTTTCTTATTTACGTGTGGAGAACGAAGTACAGTAAAGATCTTCTTATGCGTTGGCAAAGGAATTGGACCAGTAACTACTGCACCAGTACTACGAACGGTTTTAACGATTTTCTCAGCAGACTTATCTACTAGATTGTGATCGTAAGATTGTAATTTGATTCTGATTCTTTGAGACATAGACAAAACCCAATTTTCTGATTGGGGTTGCAAAGGTAAGGGGCTGCAATTGATTGGGCAACTATTTTTAGAAGTTTTTTGTGAATTTCTTTAAAATAAAATGAAAAATATACCCAAATGGGCATTTTAGTGCAAAAAATCCTAAACATAAACCATAAAAAAAGCCCTGCTCAATAAAGAACAGGGCTGTATATCATTGTTTTTTTTAATGCAACTAGTCTTCAGACTTTACTTTTCCTTTAGCCTTTGCTATTACTTCTTCAGCAATATTATTAGGTGCAGGAGAATAATGACTGAATTCCATGGTAGAAGATGCACGACCAGAAGACATTGAACGCAATTGGGTTACATAACCAAACATCTCGCTCAAAGGCACTTTCGCTTTAATTACCTGTGCATTACCACGGGTATCCATACCTTCTAACATTCCACGACGACGGTTTAAGTCACCGGTAACATCACCCATGTATTGATCAGGGGTAACAACTTCAACACGCATGATTGGTTCAAGCAAAGTTGGTTTTGCTTTGCGTCCTGCTTCGCGGAAACCGCCTTTAGCACACAATTCAAAAGACATTGCATCAGAATCCACTTGGTGGAAGCTACCGTCGAACACACGTACTTTCATAGAAACCACAGGGTATCCGGCAAGAACACCAGTTGTCATTGAAGTTTCAAATCCTTTTTGAATAGCAGGAACAAATTCTTTTGGAATTGATCCACCAAACAAATCGTTTTTGAATTGGAATGCTTTTCCTGGATTTTCAGTTAACCACTCAGCATCAGCTGGTCCGATTGCAAATTGAATATCGGCAAACTTACCACGGCCACCAGACTGTTTCTTCAACACTTCACGGTGCTCAATAGTGTTACCAAATGATTCTTTATAAGCAACCTGTGGATTACCTTGGTTGATTTCTACTTTGAATTCGCGACGCATACGGTCAACGATAATTTCAAGGTGTAGTTCTCCCATTCCAGACAAAATAGTTTGACCAGTATCTTCATCAGTTTTTACACGTAATGTAGGATCTTCTTCTACTAATTTTGCAATGGCCATACCCATTTTATCAACGTCTGCTTGCGTTTTAGGCTCAACAGCTACAGAGATAACGGGTTCAGGAATAAACATATTCTCTAAAGCGATAGGATGATCTTCATCACACAAAGTATCCCCAGTTTTAATTTCTTTAAACCCTACTGCTGCTGCAATATCACCTGCTTCGATAAAATCAATTGGGTTTTGTTTGTTTGCAAACATTTTCATGATACGGCTGATACGCTCTTTTTTACCACTTCTTACATTTAACACATAAGAACCAGCATCTAAATGACCAGAGTAGCAACGGAAGAACGCCAAACGACCTACAAAAGGATCAGTCATGATTTTAAAAGCCAAAGCAGCAAAAGGTTCTTTTGCATTTGGTTTACGCGTAACGGTTTCGCCAGTTTCAGGATTAATACCTACAGTGTCTTCAACATCTACAGGACTAGGCAAATAACGACAAACTGCGTCTAATGCTGTTTGAACTCCTTTATTTTTGAAAGAAGAACCACACATCATTGGAACAATGCTTAAATCAATACAAGCTTTACGAATGGCTTCGTGTACCTCATCTTCTGTAATTGAAGCAGGATCATCGAAGAATTTCTCCATCAAATTATCGTCGTATTCAGCTACAGATTCAATTAGTTTAGCTCTCCACTCATTTGCTTCTTCTACTAGGTCTGCGGGAACTGGAATTTCTTTGAAAGTCATACCTTCTGTTTCCATGTCCCAAATCACCCCTTTCATAGTAATTAAATCCACCACGCCAATGAAATCATCTTCAGCACCAATTGGTAATTGAAGTGGCACTGCATTAGCACCTAACATTTCTTTCACTTGATGAACCACCATTAAAAAGTCTGCACCTGAACGATCCATTTTGTTAACGAATCCAATACGAGGAACTTTATAACGGTTAGCTTGACGCCATACAGTTTCTGACTGAGGTTCTACACCATCTACCGCAGAAAAAAGGGCAATCAAACCATCCAATACACGCATAGAACGTTCTACTTCTACGGTAAAATCCACGTGACCCGGGGTATCAATGATATTGAAATAGTAAGACTTGGTATTGGCATCAGCCGTACCCTTATCGGTAGGAAACTTCCACTCACATCTAACTGCAGCTGAGGTAATAGTAATACCCCTCTCCTTTTCTTGTTCCATCCAGTCGGTTGTGGCTGCACCATCATGCACCTCACCAATCTTATGAATCATACCGGTGTAGCGTAGGATACGCTCGGTAGTAGTAGTTTTACCCGCATCAATGTGCGCAGCAATACCAAAGTTGCGTTGTAGTTTCAAGTCCGCCATATAGAGTTCTTGTTTAAAGTTTTTATTTTGAAATAAGCTTCAAATTTTTCGAGCGGCAAAGGTAGTAATTATAGCGATTGAATAAGGAGTTCACAAAGAATTAATTCTAATGAGGGAAAAAACTTTCTTTATCTACCTTTTTAACCTTTTAAAACTTACCTAAATTCAATGCATAATGGGTATAAAAAAACCTCAAATGAATGAGGTTTTTTAAAATATTGCAATCAATCGAATTATACTTTAAAGTGAGAGAACGCTTTGTTCGCCTCAGCCATACGGTGTGTATCTTCTTTCTTTTTGAAAGCAGCACCTTCGCCTTTTGCGGCAGCCATGATTTCATTAGCCAACTTGTCGGCCATTGTACGACCATTTCTTTCGCGACTGTAACGGATTAACCATTTCATGCTCAATGAAATTTTACGATCTGCACGAACTTCAGCAGGAATTTGAAAAGTTGCACCACCAATTCGACGGCTACGTACTTCTACAGCAGGCGTTACGTTGGCAATTGCTTTTTTCCAAACCTCGTAACCATCTTCGCTAGTTACTTTAGAAACTTTATCCACTGCATCATAAAAAATATTAATAGCAGTACTTTTTTTACCTTGCCACATTAAATTATTAATGAAACGGGTAACTAATTTATCGTTAAAACGTCCGTCTGGAGCTAGCGGTAATTTTTTTGCTTGTGCTTTACGCATGAGGTGTATGAATTAGCTGGTTGTTGTTATATATAATTATTTCTTAGCCTTTTCTTTCTTAGTACCATACTTAGAACGGCTCTTTTTACGATCTTTAACACCGGCAGTATCCAAGCTACCACGAACAATATGGTAACGTACACCCGGCAAATCTTTAACACGACCACCGCGAATTAACACGATACTGTGTTCTTGAAGGTTGTGACCTTCACCTGGAATATAAGCGATAACCTCTATTTTGTTGGTTAAACGCACCTTAGCCACCTTACGTAAGGCAGAGTTTGGTTTTTTAGGGGTTGTCGTGTAAACCCTGGTACAAACACCACGGCGCTGAGGACATGCGTCCAAAGCTCTTGATTTACTTTTAGCCCTGATTATCTCGCGGCCTTTTCTAACTAATTGCTGTATTGTAGGCATTCTATACGTTTAAAATTTCGGACGGCAAAGGTAATGGCTGAATGTGAAAAACCAAAATGTTTTCAAAAGTTTTCCACGACTATTTTTCAAAACGCCCTAAAAAATGAAATTAAGTATCAAAAATACGTTCAAAAATCCGGTTCTCTGCTCTTAAATTATATTTTAACTGATTTTGGGGTTTCAAAAATAATTTTAGCCGCCGCTAAAAAAACCATGGTTTTAAGCCGAAACACCCAAAAAATTCTTTAATACACCCAAACTAGTTGAAAGGCTTGAATGATAAACAGAGGCGCATTTATTTTGACTTTATAAAAAAATATGCCATGTTTAAAAGATTATTCCTTTGTTTTTGCGTATTCAGCTGTTGGCTTAACGCATCAGCTCAAACAACCGTCCTAAAAGCTGGTGATATTGCTATTATAGCTTATCAAACAGATAATACTGATCAATTTGCCTTTGTAACACTTGTAGATATTGCAGCTAATACTAAAATTCTGTTTTCAGAGAAAGGATGGAATGCTTCATTAGCTGTTCCTGTTTTTGCAAGTAGTTCAGAAGGTGTTCATACTTGGACCTCCCCTGCTTCTGGTGTGTTAAAAGGAACAGTTATAACGGTTAACTTTAGCAGCACTGGAACGAGCCCTGTTGCTAATTTGGGAACCCTTTCCTCTAGTTCGGTATCCGGTTTTGCAACAACAGGCGACCAATTGATTGCATTTCAAGGAACCGAAACCACTCCTACATTTATTTATGCCCTTGCTTCAACCACTTGGCTTGCAACAGGTTCGCCAACAACAAATCAGTCTTGGCTTCCAACAGGTTTGACGAATGGACTTTCTGCAAAAGATTTTAGTACTGAAATGGATGACCAGTATTTTAATATTAGTAATTTAAAAGGAACGCAAAATGATATTTTAACCTCCATTGGTAATACAGCTAATTGGGTAAGAAGTAATACCCGTTTTACTAATTTACCGAACTGGAATTTTTCTGTATCGCTAAACTTTTATAGCAAATCAACCGGAAATATTACAGATTTAACTTCGTGGGGAAATGCAAAAGACGGATCTGGGAATTCTCCAAAATCTTTTCAAGAACCAGGCTATACTTATGTTTTATCGAATCGTTCTGGAATTCAAAACTTAACAACCAATTTTAGTTTATCTAAATTAAATATTGATTCTGGTATTGTATTAGGTATTAATGGAAACACATTAACAGTTGAAAGTTTTGTAGCAGAAGGACTAGGCAAAATAGCAGGATCAAATACTTCAGCACTCACCATTACCGCAAATGCGGGCACTGTTAAATTCGATTCCTTAGCTGCTGTATTAAAAAATCTTACTTTAATTAAAAAAGCTTTTTTAACGCTTGGAAATTCATTGCAAATAAAAGCAGGATTGGATTTTGGAGAGGTAGTGCTTGGTGATAGCAGTACATTAATTAGTAATGGAAATTTAGTTTTGTTGGCAGATATTAATGGCACTGCAATACTTAGCAAGCTGGGTAATGGAGCAGCTATTATTGGCAAGGTAGTAGTGCAACAATATATTCCTGGAGGTAGAAGAACTTTTCGCTTTTTATCGCATCCTTTTACAAAACCTTTTGGGTTAATTGATTTAGCCAATAGTATTGATATTACAGGTCTAGGCGGATCTGTAAATGGTTTTACAAATACTGCCACTAATAATCCGTCGAGCTTCTGGTATAACCCGTTATTGGGCGATGGCACCAGCAATGATCAAGGTTGGATTCCATTTACAAATACCAATGGAATAGGCAATAATACATGGAACCAATTTCAAGGTGTTAGAGTATTAATTAGAGGAAAAAAAGGAGAAGGATTAAATGCCTCCAATTACACACCATCTCCAATTACTATAAATTTATCTGGCGAATTAAATACAGGTACCCAAACAGTTTATTTATCAAAAAGCAATACTAATGCAGGATTTAATTTAATAGGAAACCCCTATGCTGCTTGTGTAGATATGAGCCAACTAATTATTGGAAAAAATGTGGCTACTAATTATTTTATTTGGAATCCACAACAAGGAACAAAAGGCGGGTATAGCAGTTATCCTTTTTCTAACAGTGTTTACTTGCCATCATTTGCCGGATTTTTTGTTCAAACTACAGACAACAGTTCAGAAAATTATATACGATTTACTGAAAGTTCAAAAATAAATACAAACACAACTACCACTGTATTTGGTGTGACGCAGACGCACTCGAATCAGTTAGAATTAAGTATAGAATCCGATAGTATTTTTTGGGATAAGCACTTGTTAATTTTAGACCCCTCTTCAAACAATGGCGTAGATAAATTTGATGCAATTAAAATCAATAATCCTGAACTTAACTTTTATAGTTTTAGTAATAAAGGCGAAAAATTATCTATTGACGCTAGAACTTATAATAAAGATTCAATCATTCCTCTAGGGATAGAAACAGCACTTGAAGGAAACTTTCATTTAAAATCTTTACAAATACCAAAAATAACAGGTATTGAATTTTATTTGCATGATAAATACACAAACAATACAATCCCTATTAATATTGGGTTTGATTATGAATTTTCAATTTCAAAAATTCCTGAAACAAAGGGTAATGATAGATTCCAAATACAATTAAAGCATCCATCAACTAATTTAATTATAGAAAATAATTCAAATAATTCTTTTCAGCTATTTCCAAATCCATTTTATGATCAGTTTACTATAAAATGGTTAGCAAATAGATTCGTTCCTACCAATATCAAAATATTTAATATTAATGGGCAATTAGTTTTTTTAAAAAATAAATTACTAGCTGAGAATGGTATATATACCTGTCAATTAAAACATTTACCACCTGGTGTTTATTACGTTAGCATTAATAATGTTTTTGAAGAAACTGTTCGAAAAATAATCAAGTTTTAAATAAAATATATGAATACCTGTCGATTAATTAAAGTGTTACTATTTGTTATAATAATGGCAAATTCTTACAAATCAAATGCTGATGCACCCGTATTTTCACAAGACACAGAAGATGTTCCGTTAGATGGTGGTATTAGTATACTTCTGGCTGCAGGAATTGGTTATGGTATAAAAAAAACAAAATCGAATTACAATAGTTCCAAAAAAATAATCGATAAAAAAATAAGTTTGAATACTTAAGTTAATAAGGTTAATTTTTTTCGCTTACTGTGTCGTCATAAAAAAGGCTGTATCGATTTGATACAGCCTTTTAGAAAAAATTATTTGGTTACACTTTAATCATCCAACCATGTGTATCAGCAACTTTGCTATATCTGATATCATCAAGTTGTTTTTTAAGTGAAGGTGCAATCTTCCAAGTATCAACATTGAACTGAAGGATATGCTCTTTGTATTTCATTTCTTTTATTGGGGCAATGGTTGCTGCAGTACCTACACCAAAAACTTCTTGTACTTGACCTGCTTGGTATGCAGTAATTAATTCATCGATATTAATAGGGCGGTCTTCAACAGGTATACCCATTTCTTGTAATAGCGTTAACACACTATCTCTGGTAACGCCACGCAAAATAGTTCCTTCTTCTAATGACGGGGTAACAGCAACCCCATTAATGATAAATACTACATTCATCATTCCTACTTCTTGTAACCATTTGTGTTCGTATGCGTCGGTCCACAAAACTTGATCGTAGCCTTGTTTATTGGCCTGACGTGCTGCCATTAAACTACCGCCATAATTTCCTGCGTTTTTTGAGAACCCAACGCCTCCCGGTGCTGCGCGGGTATAGGTTTCTTCTACCAGAATTTTCATAGGTGCCGCAAAATACGGGCCGGTAGGGCTCAACAAAATCATGAATTTATAAGTCTCCGAAGGACGAACACCCAACATTACATCTGTTGAAAACATAAATGGTCTAATATACAAGGAATGTTCTTTTTGCGAAGGAATCCAATCTTTTTCTAGCTCAATTAGGGTGCGCATACCTTCTAAGAACAATTCTTGCGGTACAGTAGGCATACACATTCTCTCTGCAGATAAATTAAAACGTTTTAAGTTTTCACTCGGTCTAAATATAAAAGCATCTCCTTGATCATTTCTGTAGGCTTTTATACCCTCAAAAATAGATTGGCCGTAATGTATTGCTGACAATGCTGGGTCGAGATGCAATAATTGGTAGGGCTTGATGATAATATTCGTCCATTCGCCATCTATATAATCTGCTTCAAGCATATGATCTGTGAAATATTTACCAAAAGGAATGTTTTCGAGACTCATTTCTGATAACTTACTAACCGGTATTTTTGTAATCTTTATATCCACTCCTGCTGCCATAGTTTTATATTTGTTGCAAAGAAACGAAAAAAATAAAAACTAACAAGCGTTAATATTTGATTTCTAATATGTCTACCCAAAAAATAATACTTCCAGACTTTGTAATTGCAAATTTATATGGCAATAATTTAGTGGTTGAGTCAGCTATTGTTAGTAGTGAAAAAATCATAGAAAAAACTGCTAGTTCTAAAGTGCCAAAAGCAGAACAGAAGAAGGTTATAACAGAAGTAAACAAACAATGGTACTTGGGCAATAATGGCAAACAAATTACCATTATTGTTAAAGAATTAGACGCAGCCTATATAAACGATCAGCATTTACAATTTTTATCCAATATTTTAACAGCTTGTAAACTTAACCTTGGCGATATTGCCCTTGTTAATCTGGCAAATACCCCATTATTGTTTACAGAAATCGAACAAAAAAATCAACCAAAATTTTTAATCCTTTTTGATATTAGCCCTAACGAACTAGTAATTCCTTTAGCCATACAACCCTATGATGTTGTTGTATATAATAATTGTCAAATGCTTTTAGCGCCTGCATTAAGCGCTATGGATGGCGATTCAATAGCGGCTAAAACAGAAAAGGGTAAACTTTGGATGAGTTTGAAAAAAATGTTCCAATTATAGTTGCTCAAAATACCAACCGAATTTTACTAACCACTATTTGAACTAATGGAAGCCGAAAAAATTGCACTAGTATTTGCAACCAATAACCAAAATAAAGTAACTGAAATTCGAATGGTATTAACTGATCGGTTTGAAATTACTACACTCAAAGAAGCGGGCATTGATATTGATATACCAGAACCGCATGATACCCTAGAAGCTAATGCTACCGAAAAGTCTACCACTATTCATCAACTAACACAAAAAAACTGTTTTAGTGAAGATACTGGATTAGAAGTTTTTGCATTAGGTGGTGCACCAGGTGTTAAAAGCGCAAGATATGCTGGAGAGGGAAGGAATTTTCAAGATAATATTAATTTGTTATTAGAAAACTTAACAGGTATTGAAAATAGAAATGCACAGTTTAGAACGGTTATTTCTTTAATTTGGCAAAACAAAGAATACCTATTTGAAGGAATTTGCGAAGGCGTTATTGTTCAATTGCAGAAAGGGTTTGAAGGGTTTGGTTATGACCCAATTTTTATACCGAATGGGGCGAGTAAAACATTTGCAGAAATGTCTATGACCGAAAAAAATAGTTTCAGCCATAGAAAAAAAGCGATGAAAAAATTAATTGATTTTTTAAGTAACCTATAATAAAAAACTGTTAGCCCTAATTGGTCTCATTCCAAATGCGCCAACTTTCTTCTGCTTGTAATACGAGCATTTCTAATCCATTTTGAATGCTTGCTCCCATACGTTTTCCTTCGGCTAAAAACTTGGTTTCTGCAGGGTTGTAGATTAAATCGAAAAGATGGTGTTCGGGCGTTAATAATTCATACGGAATTGCTGGACAATCTTGCATATTTGGATACATGCCAAGAGGCGTAGTATTAACAATTAATTTGTGTGTTTGCAGCATTTCAGCACCAAGAGATTCGTAACTAATAGCTGTTGCCGTAGCCACACGAGAAACAAATTGATAAGGAATAGACAGTTCATTTAAAACATACTCCACTGCCGATGAAGCACCACCTGTGCCAAGGATTAAGGCCTTTTGATGATAGTGTTTTAAAAAGGGCAAGAGTGATTGTTTAAACCCCACAATATCTGTATTATATCCTACCAGTTTTCCATTGGTAATTTTCACGCAATTACAGGCGCCCATTTTATTTACAGAATCAGTTGCACTATCTAAGAATGCTAATACTTCTCTTTTATATGGGATAGTAATATTAAATCCTTCTAGTGCAGGCTTGTTGGCTAAAATTGTTTGGAAAACAGCAATTGCTGGAACTGAAAAATTTTCATACACGCAGTCAGTAATGCCTTCTGCAATAAATTTATCAGTGAAATATTTTTGTGAAAAAGAATGCGAAAGTGGATACCCTAATAAACCAAAATAACGCATGTTAATTTATTTATTTAGGTATAAATCAAATGTATCTCCTCTTAATCCTATGCGCATTGTTTCTAATGCAATGACTTCATTGGGTGCAATATTTCCTAAATTCACATTACAGCCTATGAGTTCAAGAAAATATAATTGCTGTGCTTTTTGTGGTGCTTCCCAAAGTATTTTTTCTGCAGGAATTTGTGTTAAAATTTCTTGCACCAAGCCTTCACGCACTTCACCAGATCCCCTGTATATCCCTACATTCCCTGCTTCGCGGGCTTCTGCTATTACATAAGTTGATCCTGCTTCTAATTCTGCACGCATTAGCTCTATCCATTTATAAGGAGGAATAATATGTGCTGCATCTTTACTTCCTACCTCACTTAAAACCGTAACATGTTTGGTTAATTTTTCTATATAGCCACATTTTTCTGGATGTGGAATGTTTATTGAACCGTCACTAACTTCAATATAATTAATCCCGTAGTCTTTACATATGGCTAGATAATCGTCGAACTGATTGCGAACTAAAAATGCTTCGAACAAAGTGCCTCCAAAATAAATGGGTATCCCATAAGACTGATACGCTTGAATTTTCTCTCTTAAATTTGGAGTAACAAACGCCGTTCCAAATCCTAATTTAATAACATCAACATGCGGACCAGCAACACTCATAAAATTGTGTACTTCTGGAATACTCAAACCTTTATCCATGACCATTGTAATGCCATTAGACCTAGGTTTTGAAGTGCGTTCTGGAATTTGTGTTAAATTAAAATTCATTTTGGAAGTTTTTCAGGCGCAAAAATACAATAATCAGTTGACTTAATTTGCAATGTATCAATTGGACAATCACAAGCTTATCATATCTTTTTCCCTTTCTTATACCTGGCCAAAATATCAACCACCTGGCTATTTTGCAAGATAGAAGGGTTTAGGTCTATGAATTTTTTTAATTGCTTGGGAGATTTTTCCATAGCCATCTCTAATTTTAAAAGCGCCTCTTTTGATTTTCCATTTAAGAACAGTGCTGTACTTTGGTAAAATAAAAAAACTGGCTTGCCATCCGTTGCTTTCATGGCATTTATTGACTGCAATAATGCATCGTCATAATAGGTTGCGCTGAGTAAACATTTAATCAGTGCCTCCCATCCTGCTACGTTTTTAGTTTTTTGACGGACTACTAAGTTAAAGTATTGAATGGCTTCTTTAAACTGGCCTAAATGCATCCGACATTCACCCATGGCTAAGTTATACTCCGTTATAGAACGATGTATGCGCATGGCATTGTCTAGTTGTTTAATTGCAGGCTGCCATTGCTCTTCAAGCATATAAGTAACGGCAATTTTATAGTGTAGTTTACTGTCGTTAGGATTTAAATGCACTGCTTTTTTATAATTAAATCGGGCTTGTGCAAAATTTCCCATTCGATGATAGCAATGCCCAATGGCTTCATAAATTACATCTTCTGGACGAGATAGTTCTAGTACCCTTTCTAGCACTTCAATGGCTTCTTTGTATTTACGTAAGCGCAAATAAGCATCCCCCATATTGCGGTAAGCGTAATCGAATTTTTCATCAATGGCTACTGCATATTTGTATGCATCTATTGATTTTTCATACAATTTTAACCCTTGGTAAGCAGCAGCCATATTAAACCAGGCTAATTCACTGTAAGGAAAATCTTCAATAATTTGTTGGTGAAGATGAATGCTTTCTTCGTTTCTGCCGGTAAAATCTGTCCAAAAACAAATCTTATAAAGTGCTTCTTCGTTATTGGGTTCTTCTTGTAAGATTAATTTTAAACAGTCGAATACCTTATCAAATTCTTCGTAATCGTCATAAACGTCTGCTAATTCAAAAAGTAAATCAAGCCGTTCTTCACCTTGAAACAAAAGCAAAGCGTCTTCTAATAATTCAACTGCTTTGGCTTGTTGGTCTAATGCTAAATAAGCATCTGTTTTTAATATATAGAGGTTAACGTCATTGCTATCGTACAATTCGGCAGTTTCTAAAATATTTAAAGCCTCTTGGTATTTTCTATTGGCTAATAGTAAATCTGCTTTTTTAATCATTAAATGCGCTGAATAAGGAAATTGCTCAAGGGCTATTTCTGAGGCCTCGAGGGCTTCATTAATATCGTCTTTATCGTCGTAATAGGCTATAATCTGCTCAAAAGCGTCTTCTTCTATGAAAGAATGTGCACGTCCCGATTTTAAATTTTGGTATTGTAACAATAGTTCTTTGAGTTCCTCTCGGTCTTCGCGGTATGGATTTTCTCTCATCGGACGGTCAGTTTATTGAATGTAAAACTTTTTTTTATTTTATTTTAATAATGAGGCAACTTTTTTATGTTTCTTGCGTCTTATTAATATTAAGAATACAAAAAATTACCATATCTGCCTTATTTATTATGGCAATACAGGTAGCTTTTGCTGCATTCTCATTCACAGGCTTAATAGATGAAAAGGCAAAAAATAGCAAATATTCATTGAAAAACTTAAGCAGCTTGTCTCATAAAAGCCTGACTTATTCTTCTATGAAAGCTAGTATGCAATTTAGAGGTACACAATTAATTGGTTCAAAAGACCAACAAAATCCTTCTGAAATTAGTTCTATGTTGCGTTTTGATAATGGAAATACCACTTATGTGTATCCCTATAAATTTAAAGTGAAAGTTCCTACTAAATTCAAAACACCTGTTCCAACGCATCACTAGTATTTCTCATTACTAGTTAATAGACTAACACTTACTTTCTAATTAGTTATTCCATTAGTTTAAAATCCGAAACCCACTTGTAGGGATGTCAAATTTTGAAGCTTGTACAGGGCTCAAAAAAATTTTGACTGCTTTATAATTTACAATCGTTTCTCCTGATTCCTTTATTTGATATTCTAGAACAAAGCCAGGCACATCCCTAAATGGAAATTCAAACTCTTTAACTGAGGGTGTGATACTTGTTGCGTAAAATAAAGTATATACGGTGCCATCTTTTAAACTGATTATTGCTTTTTTACAATCATACCCTAAAATGATTTTTGTTTCATCCATTAGGCTAATGGTCATTTCGTTGTATTGTTTGTTTGCCGCCAACCATTTTTCTGGAGAAAGTTTTGTCATGAATTTATTGTTGCCAAATTCACGTAATACAACTGCAGAGCCGTTCAGTTTTTCATAAATAATAGATTGGTTCAGTGATGGACTCAATAAATCTACTCGACAATCATTCCCTTTTATATAAACTGTTTTGCTACTTGTTTGAATAGCATTTAGCACATCTTTATCTGCCTTTAGGTCTTCAACTGTTATTTTAAAATGTACGGCGCATTCTGCTACCACTCGCTGTTGCGCAACAACAAAAAAAGGATTACTTAAGCATATTACTAAAACAAATAAAACAGGCTTCATATACTGTATTTAATCATTACTCAATGTTACAAAAAAAGCAGCAGTATTAAAACTAAATAAGTTGACTTTGTTTAATTAATTGTTAGTTACAATTAATTAGTATTTTAAAACAAAAGAGGATGTATCTTTTTTTGATACATCCTCTCAAATTATTTATTTAATTTTTTTTGATTGCGCTCTTTTAAGTCTTGCACTTTTTTCTGGCTGTCCATCATTTGAGAATATTTCTCTTGCCATTTACTTTGCTTTTTAGGTGCTTTACGTTTTACCTCAATATTTGCTAATATTTTATCGTGGTTAATGATATAATTCTGAATAACAAATTGAAGACCTAAAGTCACTACGTTTGAAACAGTGTAGTACCAAGTAAGTGCCGATGGTAGTCGGTTAAAAATGAACAATAACATGAAAGGAAAAATATAAGGCATATACTTTAACGCAGGATTGTCTTGCGTTGGCGTCATGCTCATATTATAGATTGAAATTAAAAAGCTAGTAAGTACTGCTGTAATAGTAAACAAACTAATATGATCGCCAAAACCCATTGGAATAGTGAATGGGAGCCTTGCTATTACATCATAAGACGATAAATCTGTACTCCACAAAAATGCTTGTCCACGAAGTGCAATAGTGGAATTAAAGAAACTATAAAGTGCAAAGAAAATAGGAATCTGCAACAAGGCTGGAATACATCCGCCAAGAGGATTCACACCTGCTTCTCTAAATAATTTCATTTGCTCCATGGCAAAACCTTGTTGGTCTTCGCCAAATTTCTTTTTTAGTATGTCTAATTCCGGACGCAACACTTTCATTTTTGCGCCGCTTAAATAACTGCTATATGTTAATGGAGCGGTTACAATTCGTATAAACAAGGTTAGCAATAATACCACCCAACCAAAATTCTTTACAAAGCCTGCAAAAAAATCAAATACGTTCATTACAATGTATTTGTTAATTGGACGCACAAATGAATACATGTCTCTACCCAAATTCACAATCTTGTCCATTTCTGGCGCTTGCTTTTTTAGAATATTAAAATCACTAGGACCATAATATAATTGCAGCGGAACAGCAACCACATTTTGAACTGGTAGTTTCATTTGTAAATTAGCATCAATAGTTGCAAGTTCGGTAGATGAATCAGTTTTACGAGACCAGTTTACAGTACCTGTAGTAAAACTATTTTTAGCAATTAATGTAGTATTAAAAAACTGTTGTACCACGCTTAACCACTGAACTGGCTTTTCGAATTTGCGCTCTGTTTTTGAAGAGATATAATCAAACTCATTTCCTTCTGAGAAACAAATATTCGACATCTGACGCTCATATTCCGCAGTCTTTTCGTGTTGTTCTGTGGTTGAATGCCAAACCATATTTAATTGACCTTGACTAAGTAATTTATCGGCTCCTGTTAATGCTAGGTTCCAATCTATCATGTAGGCATTTGGCTGAATAGTGTATTCGTGTAAAATACTTTCGCCATTGCTTGCTTGTAAATTATATCGAACTACTTGTGAGCCATCTGCATTTTTTACAACTGGTTTGGCGGCAAAGTATAATTCACCTGTTTGAGTTGATTGATTATTACCAGTATTAACCGTATAACCTAATTGGTCTTTTGATCCTGATAAAACAACCGGCTGACCATCGTGCGACAAGTATTTTTTAAGTACCACACTATACACTTTTCCTCCTTTATTGGAAAAGTTCACTTTCATTACCTCATTCTCAACAACAATCAATTGCTCTGTACCTTGAGCAGCGGTTGTAAAATTGCCGGCAGCAGAAACACGATAAACAGAATCTCTTTTGATGGAATCGATTTTTGCGGTTACGGTATCTACAACTTTCATTCTACTAGCAGCTATTGTTGCCAATGAATCTTCTTGTATTTTCTTAACTTCTAATAAAGCATTTTGTTGCTTATTGGTTACCCAGAAGTATAAAAAAAACAGAATTCCTAACAATACGAAACCTATAATCGAATTCTTGTCTGTCTTCATGTTGAATTTTATTGAGCGGCAAAGGTACTATTTGCAGTTTAGATTGAGAATCAGGAATTATAAATTTATCAATCTATTAAAACAAGCCATTTTTGTACGTAAATAGCCGCTATAGATTGAATTATTGGCTTATTTAGCTCCTCCAGGACAATATTTTCTAATATAATCGGTATACAATTGCGACAAGTGGTTGAAAGTACCAGGCCCTTCTGATATAGAGTGGGTGCGGTTTGGATAACTCATCATTTGAAATTGTTTGCCATATTTTACCAATTCATTCACCAGCATCTCCATATTTGAATAGTGTACATTATCATCGCCAGTTCCATGAATAAGCAACAGATTTCCTTTTAAGTTCTTTGCATAGGTTATTGGCGATCCTTTTATGAATACCGATTTGTCTTCTTGCGGTAATCCCATATATCTTTCTTGATACAAATTATCGTAGGTTAATTGATTGGCCACACCTGCAACTGCTATACCCGTTTTATAAATTTCAGGGTATTGAAAAAGTAAGTTTTGGGTAGCCGATCCACCACCACTCCATCCCCAAACAGCAATACGGGAACTATCAATATACGGCCATTTTAAAATTTCTTTTGCAGCCAATGCTTGGTCTCTAATATTTACTTGGCCAATGTTTTTGTAGATCGATTTGCGCCAAGCTCTTCCCTTTGGAACTGGTGTACCTCTATTATCTATAGAAATATAAAAATATCCTTCTTGTGCTAAATCGCCTCTAAATAAAAAGTCGTTTCCTACACCGAATTCATCTTTTACATTTTGCCCCCAAGGTTCTGTATATACAAAAAATAAAACAGGGTATTTTTTTGCAGGATTAAAATTAGCAGGCTTAGACATCCAAGCATCCATGGTTACTCCTTCTGAAGTAGTAATCGTAAAAAATTCTAGGTTTATTTTTGATTTGTCTGATACTTGAACCGCTTTGTTTACCTTATCTCCATCAATTGGTTGGTGTGTATTTAGTTTTACCCACTCCGTAACATTTGGCGTATAATAATTACTAAAAGAATGTTTTGCAAAAATGGCATTTGGTGATAGGGTATAACTATGCGTTCCAGGCTGGTTAGCAGGAGTAACACGCATAGCAGTTCCAGTGCCATCTAATTTAGTTCGGTACAAATATTTTTGTGTGGCATTATCTGGTGATGCTTCAAAATAGAGATAGCCATTTTTTTCATCGATGGCACTAATTTGCATCACATCATATTTGCCATTGGTAATTAATGTTTGTGATTTGCCATCACGGCTAATGCGGTAAAGATGACGCCATCCATCTTTTTCACTAGCCCATAAAAAAGCATTTCCATTTTCAATCCAATCCCAACCACCATAAGCATATTTTTCATCCCATAATGGCAAAATATCTATCCATGCTTGGTCTGATTCTTGATAGATAGCATTTGTTTTGGCAGTAACTACATCGCACAAAAGAATTTCCGATTCATTTTGCTTGCGATTTAAATGTTGTACAATTAATTGTGTGCTGTTTGCAGCCCATTCCATTCTTGGAACATACGATTGCAAAATAGGATCTGTTGGAATTTGCATCCATTTTGTGATGGTAGGATTACCTAACGCTACAACGCCAATTTTAAATGGTGATGGCGTTTGACCTGCTACTGGATATTCTACAGGCACTGCAAAAGGATATATTGAATCAGTATTGTTAATCATTAAATGGTCTTGCGTAATTTTTGCATCCATCTGCCAATAAGCAATTTGCTTGCTATCTGGGCTCCACCTGAATCCATCCCTACAAGAAAATTCTTCTTCATAAGCCCAGTCGAATGTGCCATTGATTTTTTTTCTGTTTCCCCCAAAACTCAACTGCTCAATTTTTCCTGAGGATAGGTCTTCTGAATAAATATTGTACTGAGAAACATAGGCAACCTTTAAACTATTGGGAGAAAACTTAGCAAACATTAAAGAAGATTCGGGTTTGCCTTTCCCTAATTGTTTTAGTGTGCTCGTTGCAATATCCAACACCCAATAATCTCCACGAGTATCATAACGCCAAATCTTTTTACTATTAGTATAAATTAATAATTTTTTCCCGTCTTCTGAAAAGAAAAAATTGATAATAGACAATTCTTTTGTTGTGCTACTTGGTGTTAATTGCGCTTTAGTAACTAATGTTTTTTTCTGGATAGAATTTAAATCATTGTATACAATTTCACCTGATTCTACTGCAAAATAACCAGTGCCTTGCTTGTTCCATTTAATACCTTGCATAGGCTGTGCCACTATATTGGATGTGGCAAATAAAACTACAAGACTCAAAAAAAATATTCGAGTAAAACGCATGTTTTCTTTTTTGTGAATGAGGATATTATTTTCCTATACTTGATGCAGATTTTTTCTTTCCAATATTACTTTGTTCATTGTATTTTTTTGCAGCTGCAATAAATCCTACAAACAGAGGTGCTGGAATTTCAACAGAGCTTTTTAGTTCTGGATGGTATTGTACACCAATGAAAAATGGATGATTTGGAATTTCTACAATTTCAACCAAACTTGTATCTGGATTGGTTCCGCTGGCTATCATTCCGTTTTCTTGGAATTGGTTTAAATAGTCGTTATTAAATTCATAACGATGTCTATGACGCTCACTAATATGCGTAGTTCCATAAATTTGGTGCGCCAAACTTCCTTCCTGTATTTCGCAAGGATAAGCACCCAAACGCATGGTGCCACCCATTAATTTAATTTTCTTTTGCTCTTCCATAATGCTAATTACTTGGTTGCTTGAATTAGCATCCATTTCGGTAGAATGAGCATCTTTTAAACCTAATATATTTCTAGCAAATTCAATCACTGCCATTTGCATTCCCAAACAAATACCAAAGAATGGCAAACCTTTTTCACGTGCATATTTAACCGCAACAATTTTTCCTTCAATACCACGTAAGCCAAAACCTGGCGCAACTAGTAATCCGTCTAAACCTGCTAGTTTTTCTGATACATTTTCATTAGTAATAAACTCGCTATGAACATTCACAACTTCTACTTTCACTTCGTTCATTGCACCTGCATGTACAAAACTTTCTAAGATAGATTTATAGGCATCTTGTAGTTCAATGTACTTTCCTATCAAGCCTACTGTTACTTTACTTTTTGGATATTTTAATTTGTCTAAAAAGCTTTTCCATTTGTCTAAATTAGGCTCAGCATAATTGGTGATATTCATTTTTTTCAAACAGATAAGGTCTAATTTTTCACGCAACATCAACAAAGGCACTTCATAAATAGTATCGGCATCCATTGCTTCAATTACGGCTTCTGTTTTTACATTACAGAAAAGCGCAATTTTTCTTTTGATTTCGTTGTTTAATGGTTGCTCGGTTCTACATACCAAAATGTCTGGATGGACCCCTGTTTCACTCAACATTTTAACACTATGCTGTGTAGGTTTTGTTTTTAATTCTTTGGCCGCTTTTAAATAAGGAATCAGTGTTAAATGCACCACCATCACGTCTTCGTCTGGAAGTTCCCATTGCAATTGACGAACGGCCTCAATAAAGGGCAAACTTTCAATATCACCAACGGTTCCACCAATTTCAGTAATTACAATATCAAACTTATCGTCTTGACCAAGCAGCATCATTCGATGTTTGATTTCGTCGGTAATATGCGGCACTACTTGTACCGTTTTTCCTAAAAAATCACCGGCTCTTTCTTTATTAATAACTGTTTGATAAATACGACCTGTGGTAACATTGTTTGCCTGAGAAGTGTAACTACTTAAGAAACGCTCGTAATGTCCTAAATCTAAATCGGTTTCAGCACCGTCTTCGGTTACATAACACTCACCATGTTCATAAGGGTTTAGGGTTCCTGGATCTACGTTAATATAAGGATCGAACTTTTGAATGGTTACATTCAAACCTCTTGCCTGTAATAACTTTGCCAAGGAAGCAGCAATAATTCCTTTACCTAAACTACTGGTTACTCCACCAGTTACAAAAATGTACTTAGCCATAATTCTATTTATTATTCAATGGGTGTGGCCTTTTTACGGACCAACAGATTTTTAAAATTCTAATATCAAAAGAGCATAATCCACCAATCACGATCGATTATTTACAAAACAAAAAAATGGCTTGAATTAAGCAACTAGGCCTAATTCTTACCTATAATGAATGTTCTGTAATTTGACCAAGGGAAATAAATAACGAAAAAATCTCAGCGGTCATACAAACCTACTGCAAAAAATTGAGGAAAAATATATCCAAACAAAATTCAACCTTTCGGTGTTGAGAAGTGTTAATTTGAGGTGCAAATCTTTCCTACAAAAAATTGGATTATGAAAAAAATACTGCTTTTAACCTTAGCCGCATTCTCAACAGCGTTGTTTTTAAGTTATAGATATAAAACCCCAACTCCGGTTGCCCTAAGCCCTGAATGCTATACCAGTTGCTATAATGCCGATGTTCGCGAACAGTTTAGACAGGCTTCTAATAACGCTGCATTTGCCCAAATGCACCAAACACCTATCCCTTTTGAATTGGCTGATGCCAAAGGCGTTGCTATTAGTTTTAAGGCGGCAGATGGTACTGAAGCAAAAGGCTATGAAATAAAAAACAAGCGAAAAACCAATAAATGGGTATTTGTTATTCAAGAATGGTGGGGATTAAACGACTATATTAAAAGAGAAGCCGATAACCTTTCTGGCGAACTAGCAGACGTAAATATATTAGCCATTGATTTATATGATGGCAAAATAGCTGCTACCCCAGATAGTGCCATGAAACTTATGCAGGGTGTAAAATTAGATCGACTAGAAAATATTGTAAAAGGTGCCATTGCTTATAGTGGAAGTGACTCTAAAATCTACACAATTGGTTGGTGTTTTGGAGGCATGTGGAGTTTACAAACAGCTTTGTTAGCAGGTAAACAAGCAGCAGGTTGTGTAATGTATTATGGCAGACCAGAAACCAATCTAGAAAAATTAAAAGGTTTGAATTGCGATGTGATTGGTTTTTTTGGCAATAAAGACAAAAGCCCATCGCCTGAAATGGTTACTAAATTTGAACAAGACATGCTAAGTACTGGTAAAAAAATCACTGCTTATAAATATGAGGCAGGACATGGTTTTGCAAATCCTAGTAATCCTAGTTTTAATAAAGAAGCCACCGAAGACGCACACAATAAAGCAATTGAATTCTTAAAAGCACATTAATTATTTAGGCTAAAATACTTCTCCAAGATTTACAAAAAATCCACGAGAACCGTCTTTTCCAAAACCATAATCAATACATAAATGAGCACCATAATGCTTGACTATTTTAATGCGCATTGCTGCCCTGTATTACATATCGCTCAATATTTTTTTATAACTAGTGATAATT
Source organism: Bacteroidota bacterium (assembly GCA_026391415.1). GTDB lineage: Bacteria > Bacteroidota > Bacteroidia > Chitinophagales > Chitinophagaceae > Sediminibacterium. Next base: position 1,991 of record JAPLEL010000045.1, on the reverse strand, counting down.
CCTTTAATTAATGAAGAACTAAATCCTTGGTGTTCCATTTCGTTCAAACCCGCTATGGTACATCCTTTTGGAGTGGTTACCTTGTCTATTTCCTGTTCAGGATGTGTATGTCTTTGCAACAACAACTCTGCTGCTCCTTTTACGGTTTGTGCAGCAATTAAGGATGCAACTTTGGCACTAAATCCTATTTCAATTCCTCCTTGTATATTGGCCCGAATATAGCGCATAGCATAGGCAGTACCGCAGGCACCTAAAACAGTTGCAGCGTCCATTAATTTTTCTTCAATAAAAACGGTTTTCCCTAATTGATTAAATGCTTCATTTACAAAATCAGCTTGTTCGTCATTTGCATTTGCCGAACAAATACAAGTCATACTTTCTTGTATGGCAATAGCTGTATTTGGCATTGCACGAAAGATGGGAAAATCAGCACCAACTATTTCTTGAATATCTTTTATCCAAACACCAGTTACAACACTAACTATGGCATGTTTTTTTGCATTTAAAGCAGGCTGCATTTGGGTGAGGACTTCTTTTAACTGAAAGGGCTTTATTGCTAAAATAACCCAGTCGGCATAGTTCACTGCCTCTAAATTATCATTACTAATTAATACCCCTTTTTCTTCGAGTGCTTTTAGCGTTTCAGTATTTCTTTTGGTAACAATTAAATGTTCGGGTAAAACAAATCCACTATTAATTAAACCTTCTGCTATTGCTGTTCCTAAATTGCCTCCGCCAATGATGGCTACTTTTTTACTCATAACATCCTTTTGATAAAATCTTCTAATTAATATAACACAATAAAAAAACCTTCGTTTAATAATAGCTCAAAGTTTGCAAATAATTGCGCACGTAATCGTCTACGCCTTGTTCTAGTGTATAAAAAGCATCTGAATATCCTGCATCACGCAGTTTTTGCATGTTTGCTTGCGTATAATATTGGTATTTATCACGAATATCTATAGGCATATCAATGAAACTAATATTAGGAGCTATATCAAGTCCTTTAAAACTAGCAACAGCTAAATCATAAAAACTTCTAGCTATTCCTGTTCCTAAATTATAGATGCCATTTTTTTCTTGTTGCCAATCACCTAACTGAAAAGAATTCGCTATCCAACTAATTACTTTTACCACATCTTTTACATAAACAAAATCACGCAACTGCTCTCCATCTTTAAAATCGGCACGATGACTTTTAAATAATTTAACGAGGCCGTCTTTTTTAATTTGTTTTACAGAATGCCAGATTACACTAGCCATTCGATCTTTGTGGAATTCATTAGGACCATATACATTAAAGAACTTTAATCCAGCCCAATACTTAGGTGATTTTGTTTGTTGTAATGCCCATTTATCAAACTCATTTTTACTAACCCCATAAGGATTTAGTGGTTGAAGTTTGTCAATAATTTCGTGGCTGTCATTATACCCAAATTCGCCTGCACCATAGGTTGCAGCAGATGATGCATATATTAGTGGGGTATTGTTTTGAACACAATAATTCCAAATATTTTTTGAATACTGCAGATTCAGTTCTTCGTGAATACTATAATCAAATTCAGTAGTATCTGTTCTGGCACCCAAATGAATTACAAGTGCAATTTTGGGTTGATGTATTTCTAACCAATCAAATAAATAGTAGCGTTCTATAATTTGGCTGAATTGTTTTGATTCCCAATTTTTTCTTTTGCTTTCAATGCCAAAATCATCTACTAATAATAGATTATGATACCCTTGCTCATTTAATGCCTGCACCATACAGCTACCAATAAATCCAGCGGCACCGGTAACAATTATAGTGGCATCCTTTTCCATATTAGTTTAATAATTTTTCTATCGCTGTATCATATTTTTCTTTCCACTCGCTAATACTTCCCCAATTAGTTCCATTAATAGCAATTGCGCCATCAGTTACGGTCCCTAGTGTGGTAATACTAATGCCTGCTTGTGCAGCAAGTGCTGTTAGCTTTTCAAGTTGTTTTTCATTA
>JAPLEL010000169.1 GCA_026391415.1 Bacteroidota bacterium | reverse complement strand
ATTATTAGCCAGTAATTTTTTACAACTAGCATCAGAATGTAACATGTTGAATAACAGTGCTGCAGACTGGTTTCACTTAGATGTAATGGATGGAAGTTTTGTGCCGAATATTAGTTTTGGGTTACCTGTAATTGAGCAAATTAGAACCGCTACAACAAAGGTTTGCGATGTGCATTTAATGATTGAACATCCTGAACAATATGCAGAAGCTTTTAAAAAAGCTGGAGCAGATATTTTGACTGTTCATTATGAAGCATGTACGCATCTTCACAGGAATCTACAACAAGTCAAATCGCTTGGCATGAAAAGAGGTGTTGCATTAAACCCTCATACACCAGTACATTTACTAGCTGATCTCATACAAGATATTGACTTGGTTTGCATAATGAGTGTAAACCCTGGATTTGGTGGACAATCATTTATTCCACAAACACTAGAAAAAATTAGAACACTAAAACAAATGATTGTAGCGCGAGGTACAAATACTTTAATTGAAATAGACGGAGGTGTAACACTAGAAAATGCCAAGTCAATCTTAGATGCTGGCGCAGATGTTTTAGTTGCAGGAAATACAGTCTTTAAATCTGCCGATCCAATTGCTACAATTGCTGCCTTAAAAGCCCTTTAACAAATTGTTAATTATTGGCTAATACACTATCTTAATATGATTTTTTTGTTAAGCCTTTTATGTGTTTAATTGGATTGTGCTTGTTAAATTTCTTTTGGTAAATTCTATCCACATTTTGTGAATAAGAATTATTAGGATTTGTTGACTGTATCCAATTAAATTTGAAGAACATAATAATCGGCATTCTGCCTGATTATGAAATTTCTAAAACCGAACAGATTGACAGAAACAATCATCAACCTCGAAACTGTAAATCCCATTGAATTTTTTGGCGTTAATAATGGGAAATTAGATCTCTTGAAAAAAAAATATCCCTTGTTAAAAATCCTGTCAAGAGGTACACAATTAAAATTGAGTGGCGCACCAGAACAAATAGAAATTGCGCGAGAAAAAATTGACCTTATTGTCCAGTATCTTGAAAGAAATGGACACTTGAGTGATATTTACTTTCAGCAAATATTAGGTGGCGACGACGTTGAAACCATCGATAATTTTGTTGACACAAACCCCAATGATATTTTGGTTTTTGGACCTAATGGGAAAACCGTTCGGGCCAGAACTCAGAACCAAAAGAAAATGGTTTTAGCTGCCGACAAAAACGATATAGTTTTTGCCATAGGACCCGCAGGTACCGGTAAAACATATACAGCAGTAGCATTGGCTGTTCGTGCATTAAAAAACAAACTGGTTAAAAAAATTATTTTAACCAGACCAGCTGTTGAAGCAGGTGAAAGCTTGGGTTTTTTACCTGGCGATTTAAAAGAAAAAATAGACCCTTATTTACGTCCATTATATGATGCATTAGACGATATGATACCTGCCGATAAATTAGGTTATTACATGAGCACCCGCACTATTGAAATTGCACCACTTGCATATATGCGTGGCCGAACGCTCGATAATGCATTTATAATTTTAGACGAAGCACAAAACACCAATGACCTACAATTAAAAATGTTTTTAACTAGAATAGGTGCAAACGCTAAAGCCATTATTACAGGTGATCCTACACAAGTAGATTTGCCTAGAAATATGCGCAGTGGACTTGAAAAATCAACCCGTATTTTAAAAGATGTAGAAGGCATTGCGCATATTCAACTAGACGAAGAAGATGTTGTAAGGCATCGCTTAGTAAAATCAATTATTAGAGCTTACGAAAAAGAGAAAGAGCGAGAAGATATGGAATCGGGATACCCACCACACAAATAGAAAAATTATCGCTATGAAAAAAATTCTATTACCCCTAGTTTTTTTTACAGGATTTGTAATTAAAAGTAATAGTCAAGCAAGTTCAAAAGCAAAAAAAAGTTTTGCCGAAAAAAAATTAGCAGCAATTGATTTAAGTATTGAAAATATTTTTCCCGCTGCAGGTTTTGTAGGATTAGGAATAATTGCACCAGGCGCCCCACTTGAAATAAAACGAGGCGCAGGCAATTCCAATAAAAAGAATTTTCTATTAAAGCTAAGTAATGAATGGGATGCTAGTGGTCAAAATGAGCCAAGCATTATGTTCTCTAATGGCAATACAACTGATCCAAAAAATATTAGCTACTGGTCAATTGGCGCAAGGGTTTCAGGAGACAATACTCTAAAAACACCACAGTCTTTTAAAATAAGCTATAAAGCACCTACTGATCTTGTTGAAAAAGATTTTTTTACAGTTGACTCTTACGAAGGACGCGTAAAAATTGGAGACGTAACAACTCAATATGATGGATACAAATTGTATGTTGAACAAGGTATTTTAACTGAAAAAGTTAAAGTAGCTATTAAAGATTCTAAAGACTGGTACGACAATGTTTTTGAAACAGATTACCATTTGCTTTCTATCAATAAATTGGCAGCATACATCAAAGAAAATAAGCACCTCCCAGACATGCCTTCAACCAAAACAGTAATGACCGACGGCCTTGACTTAGGCAAGATGAATGGCTTGCTTTTAAAGAAAGTAGAAGAACTAACATTATACTTAATTCAAATGCAAAAAGAATTAGACGAAACCAAAGCGCAGGTTGAAAAATTAAAAGAAAAGTAATCATCAAATAGTATAAAAAAAGCCAGGAATCAAAATGAACTCCTGGCTTTTTTATGCACTTAGTTTCCTAATATTTCGTGACCGAGTTTATCTCGTTTTGTTTGTAAGTATTTTTCATTAAACTCATTGGGAATCGTTTCAATAGGAACGACTTCTACAATATCAATTCCATATCCTTTTAAACCAGCACGTTTTCTAGGATTATTACTCATGAGCTTCAAACTAGTTGCATTTAAACTGCGTAAAATTTGAGCGCCAACACCATAATCTCTTTCATCCATTCCAAACCCTAGGTGCAAATTTGCTTCAACGGTATCCATCCCCTCTTCTTGTAATTTATAGGCTTTTAATTTATTCACTAAACCAATGCCGCGACCTTCTTGGTTCATGTATAAAATAATTCCTTTGCCTTCTGATTCTACCATTTTCATAGCACGGTGCAATTGCTCTCCACAATCGCAACGGAAACTGCCTAAAATATCGCCTGTAAAACAACTACTGTGGACGCGTGTTAAAACTGGTTCGTTAGTTGCCCAAGTTCCTTTTACCAAAGCCAAATGTTCTGCTCCAGTAATTTTTTCTTTAAATGCTACTAATTTAAAATGGCCATACTTGGTTGGCATATCTACTCGAACAATTTCTTCAATTAATGAATCGGACTTTAATCGATAGTCAATTAAATCTTTGATAGAAATAATTCTTAAATTGTATTTCTTAGCTATTTCCAAAAGTTCAGGTAAGCGTGCCATTGTGCCGTCTTCATTCATCACTTCTACCAATACCCCTGCAGGTTCTAATCCTGCTAAACGAGCCAAATCAACAGTGGCTTCTGTATGCCCAGTTCTTCGGAGCACCCCGCCATTTTTTGCTTTTAAAGGAAAAATATGACCTGGTCTACCTAAATCAGACACTTTAGTTGCTGGATTAATTAATGCTAACACTGTTTTAGATCGATCTTGGGCAGAAATTCCCGTACTAGTTCCTTGGCCTATTAAATCAACCGAAACTGTAAAAGCGGTTTCGTGTAAAGAAGTGTTTGAAACCACCATCGGCTCTAATTCAAGTTCTGCGCATCGCTCCTCGGTTAATGCAGCACAAATCAAGCCTCTACCCACCTTACTCATGAAATTAATTACATCTGGCGTAGCATGCCTTGCTGCCACTATAAAATCTCCCTCATTTTCTCTGTCTTCATCGTCAACTACTATCACCAACTGCCCTTTTTTAATTGCATCAATGGCCGAATCTATACTATCTAACATATCATTCAATTATTTGGCAAAAGTACGTTGGGAAACTGTAAATAAGGACCCCATAAAAAAAGAATAACATGGCTTGTTTTACAATTCGCTGCACCTTATTGGCTGAATTATAAACAAATAAGCAACATTTTCAAGAAATATGGGGGTTTTAGTGTAAAATTAATGGGCAGATATGCCACTATTTTAAAATTTAACGTCATATTTGCAAAATCTAAATCATATTCAACATGAGAATCTTTAAAAGAATTCTATTTATCCTTCCTGCATTATTGATGGCTTTTGCCTCATTTGCGCAGGTTACAACAAGTAGCATTACTGGTAGTATTAAAACCAATTCATACGCCTTCTGGAACTGTTTACACAACTGTTTCTAAGAAATCAGGTGCTTTTAATCTTCCAGGCTTACGTATTGGAGGACCTTACTCAGTTAAAATAAGTTATGTTGGTTTAAAAACTGAAACAGTAGAAAACGTATATCTTTCTTTAGGAGAAGGATTTACAATCACTAGCGTTCTTGCTGACGCAGCAAAAAACCTTAGTGACGTAACTGTACTTACACAAAAAAGAAAATCAGGTATTGATAAAAACAGTGCAACAACTGTTATAGGTCAAGCGCAATTGAGCACTTTACCTACAATCAGCAGAAGTATTACTGACTTTACAAGATTAACTCCTCAAGCGAATGGTACTAGTTTTGCCGGTCGTGATGGTCGTTATAACAACACCATGATTGATGGAGCTAACTTAAACAACAACTTTGGTTTAAGTAATGATCCTTTCCCAGGTGGTGGATCTAGCCCTATTTCAATTGATGCAATTGAAGAGGTTTCTGTAAGTATTTCTCCATTCGATGTTAAGCAATCTAACTTTACTGGTGCGGGCATTAATGCCATCACTAAAAGTGGTACTAACACTTTAAAAGGAACTGCTTATGGTTTTTATAGAAACCAAGACTACAATGGTAAGCACGTTGGATCTAATGATTTAGCTCCGTTTACCAATTCTACCAACAAAACAATAGGTGCTTCTTTAAGTGGTGCATTAATTAAGAATAAATTATTCTTCTTCTTGAACTACGAATCTGAAGAGAAAAGTGTTCCAGGTGTTCCTTTTAGCCCTAAAGGTGGATCAGGCGCTGGTAACGTTTCTAACACAAACGTTGACTCATTAAAGAAATTCTCTGATTACCTATTATCTAAATACGGATACAATACAGGTGCTTATGATAATTTTCCAAACTTTATTACTAAGAACCACAAGTTCCTTGTAAAATTAGACTGGAACATTAGCAATGCACACAAACTAACTTTAAAGTATAGCGAATTAGTAAACCAAAATGACCAACAATTAAACGCAACTTCTATTCCTAACTTGAGTGGTAGTTTTGCGGTTACAGGTGGTACAGTTTCTGCTCGTTTACCTCAAAGCCGTTTTGGTACACAATCAATGTCCTTTGCAAATTCAACCTATGGATTTCAAGATGTTGTGAAGTCTGGTTCATTAGAGTTGAATTCAAATTTCAAAGGAAAAGCATCTAACCAATTATTAGCTACTATTACTAAAGTACAAGATACCAGAACTATTCCTGGTGGCGTTGCTTTCCCAACTATTGATATTTTTAATAACAATGCTCAAAACTATATGAGTGCTGGTACTGATCCTTTCACTAAAAACAATGATGTAATTAACGACGTTTTTAGTGTTACTGACAATTTCAACTACTACGCTGGTAAACACACCCTAACTGCTGGTATTTCTTATGAATACCAAAGAGTAGGTAATATGTTTATGGCTGGAGCATCTAGTTATTATGCCTATAGTTCTTTAGCAGACTTTATGAGTAACAAAGCACCTTCTTTTTATTCTTACAGTTATTCTTTAGTTCCTGGAGTTGATGCACCTTATTCTGCAAACTTTAAAATGGGTCAGT
>JAPLEL010000082.1 GCA_026391415.1 Bacteroidota bacterium | reverse complement strand
TATCATCAATTGTTAAAATGATTTGTATTTTACAATTAAATTAAAGTTTAACAGTAAATCCAAAATTGAAGCTCTTCATAGGTGGATGATTAAACGTATTCATTGCTTCTGGATCTGTATTTAGTTCAGAAATATTGCTAATTGTAACTAAATTATTTGCACTTATATAACACCTAATACTATTTAGATTGACCTTTCTTGTGATTTTTTCAGGAATAGTATATCCTATTTCAATGTTTTGAATTCTTAAAAAAGACCCATCTCTTTGCCATAGTGTAGATGCGCGATAATTATTATCATTTTGTGCAATGGTTAACCTTGGAAACAATGCTGCATCTGCCCTAGCAGGCGTCCAATAATTATCTCTTACCCAAGGTGTGGGCTTAACCCCACCGTTTAAAAAAGGTATAATCATATTGTTATCCAATAAAGAAACAGTTCTTTTAGCAACACCCTGTATTGTTATATTAAAATCCAAACCTTTATAATCTCCTCCAATATTTCCAGTATAAAATAATTGAGGGTAATTAGTATATCCTAATGGCATTCTATCTCTACTATCAATTACCCCGTCTGCATTTTGGTCTTTGTATTTAATATCTCCAGGAATTACATTACCAAAAAGCTGCTTTGGACTTGTATTAATATCATTAATGTCTTTGAAGAAACCTATTGATTGTAAAACAAATGGCTGATTAATAGGATTCCCTTTTGCCGACAAATATGGGTCTGAAGGAGGAGGTTCAGCCATATCAATTATTTTGTTTTTAGAATACGAAATATTCCCACCAATGTAAATATTAGCTTGCCCAATTTTTTCTTTGTATAATAGTTCAATCTCACCTCCTATAGTATTTGTTTTTCCTTTATTTACAGAAGAAAAACTAGCACCCATTAACGATGGAATATAACTACTCGGATTCAGGAAAATATCTGTTCTGTTTTCTACAAAATAATCAGCTGATAAAGTTAATTTTTTGAACAAAATAGATTCGAAACCAACATTATATCTTGTAGCTTTTTCCCATGTAACATTTGGATTAGCCAAACTACTTTGATTATACATTGGCGAAGTAATAGAAAGGCTATTGCCAACTAAATAATTACCTGTTCCGTTATAATATTGATTATATATAAACCTGCCAGCATTTCCAACATTGTCATTGCCTAACAATCCTGCAGAAGCTCTTAGTTTAAGAAAATTCAAGAAGTTATTTTTTGATTCTGATTGTTCTTTAGTAACAACCCATCCACCAGAAATAGCTGGAAATAATCCAAACCTATTCCCTTTAGGAAAATTTTCAGACCCACTATATGAAGCATTCATTTCTACAAAATAACGTTTCATATAATTGTAACTAATTTTACCCATTATGCGCTGTTTAGCATATGGCATTTCAGATCCATCTCCATTATATTTTTCTTGAAAATAGGTAGCTGATATATATAATTTATGATTACCAAAATTCCTCTCATAATTTGATCCACCCAAAAAACTAGTTCTATTAAATTGATTCCCATTTCCTTGCGTAATCGAAAAATTATTGTCAACCGTACCTCTTGTTACAACATTAAATGGAATTACGGTAGGTGTAGTTATTAAATCTAAGCGAGGAGTAACTTCATCATAATACAGTGAGCGAGTTTTATTATAAGTATCATTAAAGAAATTACTAAAATTCATTTGACCAAAAAAGCTAAGCCCTTTTGTAATGAAATCCATTTTGCCTATTAATTTAACATTTGCATCTAAGGTTCTATCATTAATAGATTGAAACCCTTTCTGCAAAATAGCTGCTACAGGGTTTTCAGAATAACCTTGAGTTCCACCCCATTTACCATCCTGTGTTTTTACTGCAAAAGGATTAAATACTGCCATTGTTTTCCAAAGTGCTCCTTCACTAGCGTTAGGAAAATATTTATCATTCATTGTACCACGAAGGTTCGTTTGAGCACTAATAAATTTTGTAATATTTACATCAAAGTTTGCCCGAAGATTATAGCGTTTTAAATTATAGTTCGTATTTGTTTCCCTTGTAGTTTCAGTATTCCCATATAGGCCTTGATAATCTGAGTAGCCCATTGCAACAAAATATTTTACATCTGTTTTCCCTCCAGTAAAAGATAAATTATAATCCTTACTTAATGCATTTGGCTTTAATACTTGATCATACCAATCTACATTTGGAAACAAATAAGGATATTCCCCAGATTTAAAAAATTTAACAATTGAATCACTACTAAAATAACCGTCCTTAATTGATTTGCCATCATTTTTTAATCCAATATTATACATCTCTGCATATTCTCCATTAGTTACAACAGATGGTATAAATCTAGCAGAATGTATACCAAATCTTGAACTGAAACTGATATCTGTTTTTTTAGATTCTTGACCACGCTTTGTAGTAATAATAATCGCACCATTTGCAGCATCCATTCCAAATTGAGCTAAAGCTGCTGCATCTTTTAGGATAGTAATATTTTCAATTTCATCTGGTGTTAAACTAGACCAGTTTGATTCAAATCCATCCACCAATACTAAGAGGTTATTATCTTGAAAAGTTTGCCTGCCTCTTACCATCAAAGAAGGATAATCACTATTACCTAATGCACCACTAGCCTGGCTTACATACAATCCACTTAGTTGTCCAAAAAGCGTATTACTCAACAAAGGAGTATTAATTTTTTTTAACACCTCTCCACTTACGCTAGCAATTGAAGCAGTAGTATATTTTCTTGTTACTCTATTGGCAAAGGGTAATTGTATCGATTGATTCAAAAAGTTATTACTTTCATTTGATCCTTTCTTAATAATCACACTATCAGAACTAGATTTTTCTGAGTTTGCAAAAACAGCATTCATACAAAACACCACCAATAAAATAACAAGTTGAAATCTGTTCCTTTTTTTATATCTGGACATATAAATAATTTAAAATTTAAAAACTACCAACCTGGATTTTGTATAATAAACCCTTTATTTACTTCACTTTGAGCAAATGGGAAGAAATACATTTTATCATCCCAAACTCTTGTTTCAAAAGTTTCAATTTTATACGAGAGTAAATTATCATTAGCCAAACGTTGTGCAGCAGTCATTGCAGTAGTTGGTGTAACATAAGGCGTAGTGCTATTTTCGTATAAATATATTGTTTGAAATTGCCCTTTCATTACTCCGTCATTTGCCGCTGTTTTCCAACGCCTAACATCAAAAAAGCGATGCTCTTCTCCATAAAGTTCAACTGCACGCTCTCGCATAATGTAGTCTCTAGTCTTAGCCATATTTCCAAATATTGTATTGTAAATACTATTACCTGGAGCTAAATCTGGTAGACCACCTCTTTTGCGAACAACATTTAAAGCAGTATAAATTTGAGGGTCAGATGGATTAATTTCATTTAATGCTTCTGCATATCCTAAATAGAATTCAGCGAATCTAAAAATTGGCCAATATAAGTTGACCGTTCCATTTACTTGATTAACTAAATTGATATATTTTTTTTGATGAATTCCATTAGGCACTCCATTGCCTATCAATGCTGTACCAGCACCAATTTGAACAAATCCTCCTGTTACTCCTCCTTTTCTATACAAGAACTTAGCTGTATCATTCCCACCTTGTGCAGATGCTAATCCTGTATTTGTATATGCAGAACCTGGCCACCAAGCAACCGCATGAAAGCGCGGCTCCATTGTTCTCATAACTGATTTAAGTTGCGTATATGTTCCATTTAAAGGAATAGAAACATCGTTACCATTTATATCTCTATAATTTTTTGTAATAAAATTCATTGGCAGGGCCATCACTGTATTTCCCCAAGAATAATAAATTGGACAACACCATCTTACCACATTAGCACCGCCAGCTTGTTGGCCATGAGATTTGTCATATAATATCAGCTCTTTATTTCTTGTATCTAATGCTGCTCCTGTTGCATAATTATAACTCTCGCTTTTCCCTAATGAAGCATCATCAAGTAAAGCATAGCCGTTTAATACACACCAATCAATTAATTCTTTATGTGCATCTGCTGCCAATTTCCATCTTTGTGGATCGGCATTACCCATACAAACAAGACTATCATTAGCACTTGGCACGGGAGGTGTAGCAGTATTTACAAGTGGACTTGCCGCCCAAAGTAATGTTACTGCTTTTAGTGACATTGCAGCTCCTTTATTTATCCTACCTATATCTGTTGAAGGAAAACTATTGGGAAGATCCGGAATAGCTTCATTGCAACTTTTAATGATAAAATCAATTGTTGCTTTTAAACTTCTTCTTTTACCTATTGGTATTACTTGTGCTTGATTGACTCCATCAACATTATTTATAGTTACCGTAGGAGTATTATCAATAATTGGAATCCCTCCATACCTTATCATTGCTTCATAATGCATCAGCGCTCTTAATATTTTAGCTTCTGCAATAGTTTGCGCCCTAAGTTCTGGTGTCCAATTAATTGTGCCTGTATTTACTAATGGTACTTTTTGAGCATTCTCAATAAATATAGAAGCATTACGCATACCAATTGTAACCCTATTATAAGAAAACTCATCTTGATAAGATGGGCCCCAGGTTCCAGCATTAAAAGCATTCGCTCTACCTCCAGTTCCATATTGGTCACCTTCATCACTTGCTGCTAAAAGCAAACCGTCAAAAGTACCAGCATCACTTAGGCCAGAACCTCCATCACCAGTTGGAAATCCATTAACGACACAAGTAGCATATACATTCCAAAGAGACCTCATTGCGGCATCTGGAGTTGTAAAAACTGAATCGACAGTAATGATACTACCAGAAGGTTGTTCCAAGAAACGTTTACATGACATTGATAGTATAATAGAAAAAAACACTATCAAGGTTAAAATGATTTTAAATTTTCTCATTTTGGCAAATATTTACTTTTTTCAAATTGATAAGTAAGGGTTTAAAATTGAATGTTTAAACCAACATTAAATACACGCATCATTGGATAAACACTACCATTTGAACTAGGAATTTCAGGGTCAAAATATGGCATGCTTGTCCATGTAATTAAATTTTGTCCATTTAAATACATTCTAAAAGATTTCATAGAAAGTCGTTGAATAAACTTGCTACTAAAAGTATAAGAAAGCTCTATGTTTTTTAAGCGTAAATAAGTTGCATCACGCATCCAAAAAGAAGAGACTCTATAGTTGTGACGATTGGCATCTGGAGATGCAGTTAGTCTAGGCAATGAAATAGGCGAGCCACTTTCATACCTAGCTTGTGACCAACTTTCACCAGCATTTTCAAATGCAGTTTTAGTTCCTGCTACAAAAGGCCAAGCAGATTCACCTGTTAAATAAGTAGAAACATTAGTTGCACCTTGAAAAAACAAAGACAAGTCAAACCCTTTAAATTGTAAACCTACAGTTGCACCATAAATAACTCCTGGTATGTTTGGGTTACCAATATTTACACGATCATTATCGTCTATAAATCCATCGCCATTTACATCTTTATAACGAATATCACCTGGCTTAAGGCCTGCGCCCTCCCATGCAGACTTAGGCCTTTTGGCGTCATTAATTTCATCGATTGTATTAAAGATACCTTCTGCAATTAATCCCTTCGGCTGTCCAATTCTATTTCCTGTAATAGCTAATCCTGGAAAGGGTTGAGGAGCTTCATCCATATAAATAATATTATTTTGCGCATAGGTAAAATTTGCCGATGCATAATATCCTAGATTCGATCTTTTAGCAGTGCTTTTATACCCTAATTCAAACTCAAAACCTTTATTTTCTGCTATTCCAATATTATAAGGAGAAATTAAATTAGTAGGCCCAAAAGTTATAGGCACGTTCAAATTCCATAATATCTTCTCTCTGTGTTCTTTAAAAACATCAACAGTTAAAGTAATTTGATCTTTTAAAAATTTAAAATCAGCACCAAGGTTCATTTTTTTTGCAACCTCCCAACTAACCCCAGGATTTCCAATACTATTTTCTCTATAGCCAGTAACTGGTGTATTTGCTAACCCTAAATAATAAGCTCCGCCAGAAACAAATGAAGATGGTAAAAACAAAAACCGATTCCCACCAATTTTATCATTTCCTACTGTACCATAAGACCCTCTTAGTTTTAAATAACTAAATGCATCAGATTTATGAAAAAAGCTTTCTTGCGAAAGAATATAACCTAATGAAAATGAAGGGAAGAAACCAAATTGTTTTCCTACAGCAAAGTTTTCAGAACCATTATATCCAATATTGATATCTGCGAAATATTTATTGCTGTAATTATAGGTTAGTCTACCAACAAGGCCTAAATAATTATATGGCAATTGATTTGTTCCATCATACAACCTTTCACCTGTAGCAAGAAACAATCCACTTAAAGTATGACTAGAAAAAGTTCTATTATATTCTAAAGCAACTTCACCATACAATTTTCTATTTTTACTAAAAGATTCACCATTAAAACTCACTGGACCTTCAAATGCATTTATTACTGGAATTGGAACAATAGAATCTTGAAAATTTGTGGCTGCTGGATTTCTTCTTAAATCCCACAAAGGGATAGCTTTCCTTCTTGAAACAGTTTGTAAATAATAACTGTCATATGCAGCCATAGCCCTTATGGCCAAGCCTTTTGTAAGTGCATCTAATTTATATTTAGCTCCAATATTAAAATTTAAACGACTACTAAAGTTTACATTAAACCCGTTATTTAGCATTTGATATAATGGAGTGTTTGAAATTTGAAAAGCACTCAAGCCATCAACATTTCTAACTAATTTTCCATTATATAACACAGGAGTCATAATAGGATTTGCAGAAAGTATCGTTCCAAAAATATCACTAGTGGCACTGCCCGAATAATTAGAGTTTTGTACTTCAGCTGATGATTTAATATAAAAAGATAAATTTTTAGAAACATTAAAATCAAAATTGCTTCTAATATTATACCTTTTAAAATTTGGATTTGCACTAAACTCCTTAAATAAATCTCCAGTAGTATAAATTCCATCTTGATCTAAATAACCAAGAGAAACAAAATATTTTGCATCCTGAGTTCCACCACTAACATTTAAATTATACTGTTGCTGTGGCGCAAAATCTTTTAGCATATAATCCATCCAACTGATATTTGGATGAAAATATGGATCATCTCCTTTTTTGAATCGTTCAATATCGTAATCTGTAAACTTCTTTGCATTTGGATTATTTTGATCATTTGCTTCAGCCTCATTACGCAATATTGCATATTTAACAGCATCTAATTCTTTCGGCAATCTAATTGGATTCTGCCAAGCTCTATTACTAGAAAAAGCAAATTGAGGTTTACCAATTTGACCGGTTTTAGTATTGATAATAATTACACCATTAGCTCCTCTCACACCAAATACTGCAGTTGCCGAGGCGTCTTTTAAAATATTAAAACTTTCAATTGTATATGGATCAATTCCAGAAAGCGTTCGTTCAACACCATCCACCAGAATAAGAGGCTTTGTGCTATTACCTCCAGCAAAAGTGGCAATACCTCTAATAAAAATATCGGCAACATCACGTCCAGGCTCTCCCCCTCTTTGCACTGTAATAATTCCTGGAGCTCTACCTGACAAAGCATTTGCGATACTTGAAACAGGTGATTTTAAAATATCTGTAGGCGCTACTGAACCTATAGCACCAGTGATAGATATCTTTTTTTGTGTGCCGTATCCTACCACTACCACTTCATCTAATTTATTTATGCTAGGCTGTAATACTAATAATATATTATTTAAAATTCCAACAGTATATTCTTGAGCTTGATAACCAGTAAAACTAAAAACTAGAATAGCATTGTTGTCATCAACCTTCAATGAAAATTTTCCATCAACGCCTGTAGTACTATAATTTTTTGTTCCTTTTTGTTGTATTGATACGCCTGATAATAATAAACCTTTATCATCTTTCACAACACCTGTAATTACTCGTGCAAAGTTTTGGTTAATTTGCTTGCCATCCGAAACATTCGTAGAAATCACTAACGAAGCAGGCTCATTCGATTTGAGAATTATTAATGATCCATTAGTTTCATAGTTTAAATCTAATTCTTTAGACATTTTTTCTAACAAATTGATCAATGGCTTTTCAACTAAATTCACTGATATTTTCCGAGAGGCTTTAATTTTCTCTGGACTATACACAAATCTTACTTGAATTTGCTTTTCAACAATTGAAAAAACTTTACTTAATTCTACATTAAGAACTTGAATACTTATTTTCTTATCAGTAATATCTTGCGATTTAGCATATGCACATATTTGCATAAAAAACAATACAATAAGAGGAAAAAGAACTTTTCTCATAGTAAGTTTGATTTTAACTTTTTTTATAATTAGCCGTTATTAGGCAAATTCAATAATTATTTTTTACATCCTTTTGAGGTTACAATTACTCGACCATCTAACACTTCATATGACCCATTCAATGCTTTACAAATTATTGTCAATTGCTCAAAAAGCGTATACCCTTCAAGATTAGCCGTAAGTGTACATTCCGCTGATAATTCTTCATCAAATAATATATCTATACCATACAAACTTGACAAAACCTCAAATACTTCTTTAAGTCTAGAATTTTCAAAATTGAATAGCTTTTTTGTAACACCATCAGGTTTTAAATAAATTGGCTCATTAACCAACGTCTTTACTATACTTGCATCTTCCTTAGAAAAAGTAACTTTTTGATTTGCAACTAATACAATACTAGACAACTCATTAAAACTCTTTTTTTCTTCTGGAATGGCTAGTTTATTTGCAAAAACAGAAACTTTTCCAGAAGCAACTTCTACAATAACATCTTTGTCTATTTCGTAAGATCTAACTTTAAATTTTGTACCTAACACTTTTGTAACTAAGCCATCTGCAAATACAAAAAATGGCTTTTGAGGATTTCTTGTTACTTCAAAAAATGCTTCTCCTCTTAAAAAAACTTCTCTCTTTTCTAGCTGTGCAAATTTTTCTGGATAACTGATTTTAGAATTTTTACTTAAAGTTATTTTTGAGCCATCTGGCAATACAACAATTAAAGGCGCATTGGTATTATTATCTCTTTCAATAAGCTTATTAGTTACTTTTTTTATTAAATTCTCATAGGTTGAAGCGTTAGAAAGTGTTATGTTTTTTTTATTTTCTACCCAAAACCAACCTAATATAAAAAATAGAAAACTAGCAGCTATCAGCAAATACGAATAGTCTCTTTTTTTTGTGATTTGTAGTGGCTCATCTATTGTCTCCAATTCATTCCCTCCTAATATTCTTTGTGTATCAAAAATCATTTGCTGAATTTCATCTTCAGAAATGTGTACATTTTCAACTTGCACTGACAAAATCATCAAACTTGCCTTTTCAACTATCTTTCGCTTTGTGGGGTTAATTATTAACCAATTCTCCCAATAGGAAAATGAAGATGGACCTGCTAAAACGTCTTTTCTGAATTTTTCATCCCAAAAAAAATCGTCTAGATTATAATCTATATAAGGATCCTGAATATTCATAAATATGCAACTAGTTATTATTGTATAAGAGACATGAAATATGTTTTGATACCATTCAAATTAAAATTTATCTAAAATAAAATTTGCCAATACAAAAAATGCCACTGTTGCACTTAACCAAATTGAACTTGGCGTCCCTTCTTTTAATTTCCTCATTGCCATTTGAATAATATTCGAAACAGTTTGAGGACTTATTTCAAGTACAGAAGCTATTTCATCCCTTGATAGCGATACAAAAAACTTTAAATAAATCACTTCCCGTTGCCTTGTAGGTAACAAATTGATTAATTTTGAGAAATGTTTTGAAATTTGTTTTGCTTGTTCAACTGCAATTAACTTTTGGTCAATCCCTAATTCAAAACTGAATGACTCTCCTTGATAATCATCAATAGAAATTGTAGAAGACTTATTTAAAGATTTCAATTTTCTTAATAATAGTCTCCTTAATGAAGCAAAAAGATAAGATTTCAAATTGACCACTACATTCAAATTGCGATGCCTATCCCATAATATAAGAAATAGCTCTTGAACGGAATCTTTTACTAGTTCTCTATCGCTCGAAAAACGCATGCCATAATATGTAAGGGGCCTTAAATAAAGATGCATCAAACTAGCAATCGCATCTGGATCACCAGCACGGAGTTTTTGCCAAATAATATTTTCGTCTACATTTTTTAAATCCACTTATAAGCAATTTAAACAGGCTCTTTTAATAGAGACCAAAAAAGTAAATTGATACTATCAATTTAATAAAAATATTTTTATATTCAGATAGCAGTTAAATTGAATTTTAACCATTTACGTAAAGAAATACCCTGATTTAAGCTTAATTTACGTAATTGTTCTAATAATTTATTATGAAAAAAGCCTTCCTAGCTGCTTTATTTATTTTATTTATCGGTTCTGCCGTTGGGCAATATTATCTCCGGGGCGAAATAAAAAATGATCGAGGAACCCTGCTAGAAGGCGTTTTAATTCAACTCAGCTCTAAAGGACTCATTCCTTTCTATACTGGCAATGGTGGCGCTTTTGGCATTCCGTCTACCCAAATTTACGATACCATCACTTTGCAATTAAATGGCTATGAAATTTTAAAAACTGTCATAGACACTAGAAAAATACAATCTTTTGTATTGCAAATGATGCCTGGCACTGCTAACCAATTCAAAAAAAAGCTTAGTTCAATTACTAAAAATTTAAATAGAACTTCTATTAATTTCATGAGCCTTGGCGAAAGTTATAGTTCGCACAAAGAAAATGAAATTATTGATGCCAAACAATTTCCCGAAACTGGGCTTGCACTTAATGTAGACCAAGCATCTTATAGCAATATTCGTAGGTTTATTAATAACCAAATGACAGTACCAATCGATGCTGTAAGGATTGAAGAAATGCTCAACTATTTTAATTTAAATAAAGATAGCAGTAAAATTGCACGCCCTTATTTCAATTGTAATACAGTGCTTACTACTTGTCCTTGGAACGAACATTCGCAACTTTTTTTCACTAGTATTGCTGCTCCTAAATTAAACCTAGATAGTATTGCGCCAAGTAATTTGGTTTTTTTAATAGATATATCCGGATCGATGGACAAACCCAATCGACTTCCTTTATTGCAAGCTGGTTTTAAATTATTGGTTGATAATTTACGAGAAAAAGACACTGTATCAATTGTTACTTATGGTGGTGGCGTTGACATTCGATTATACGGCGTTAGTGGCAAAGAGAAAACTAAAATTAATAAGGCAATTGACTCACTCGAAGCAGGCGGAGATACTCCTGGCACCGATGCCATTAGAATTGCTTATGCTACTGCTAAACGATTTTTCATGCGCAAAGGAAACAACCGCGTAATCATTGCTACAGACGGCGATTTTAATGTGGGAGAAGTTTCAGAAAAAGCAATGGAAGACCTAATAAGCACCTACCGCTTATCTGGTATTTATTTAACCTGCTTAGGTGTTGGCATGGGCAATTACAAAGACAGTAAATTAGAATTACTTTCAAAAAAAGGCAATGGAAATTTCGCTTATTTAGACAACCTACAAGAGGCCGAAAAAGTATTGGTAACCGAACTAACACAAACATTATACTCGGTTGCTAATGACGCTTATTTAAGCATTAATTTCAACCCAGAACGTGTTAGCAATTACCGCCTAATTGGCTTCGATAATAAAAAAGATGCCTTATCTGATAGTACTACCCAAATGGAAGGAGGAGAAGTTGGTACAGGACACCATATGCTTGCTGTGTTTGAAATCACACCAACAAAATTAGATAGCAGTATAAACGAAAATTCTTTAGCAAGCATTCAAATCAATTATAAAATTCCGCAAACACAGCAACTGATTAAACAAGTATTTGAAGCTAAAAATCAAGTGATAGATATCAATATCGCCAATTCAAATTATCGATTTGGTACAGCAGTATGCATGTTTGGAACGCTACTAAAAAATTCAAAATTTAAAAGCAAAATTAATTACGATCAAATTTTGCAATTAGCTACATTGTCTTACGAACCAACAGATAAATTACAAAAAGAATTTCTGGCGCTTGTAGAAAAATCAAAACAATTGAATACTCCGTCTAAAAAGAAAAAGAATGCGTCTAAGAACTAACTAAACGCTTCTCTTACCCTATCAAAAAAGCTCTTGTCTGATTTATTAGGATTTGGCTTGAAATTATCGCTAGCATTTAATTTATCAAGCATCTCTTTTTCCTCTGCACTAATATGTTGCGGAGTCCAAACATTTACATGAATTAATTGATCGCCTTTATTATAGCCTTGAACTTCTGGAAATCCTTTTCCTTTTAATCGGAATATTTTTCCACTCTGTGTTCCTGGTGGAATTTTTATTTTAGCACGTCCGTCAATGGTAGGCACTTCTATTTGTGTACCAAATGCGGCATCCGGAAAACTAATGTATAAATCGTATGCCACATTCAAGCCATCGCGGTGTAATTCTGCGTGTGGTTCTTCTTCAATTTGAATAATTAAATCCCCCATTGATCCGCCACGTTCTCCAGCATTGCCTTTTCCACTCATACTTAACTGCATGCCTTCATGCACACCCGCTGGAATATCAATGCTAATTGTTTCTTCTCCATAAACCCTTCCTTCGCCTTTACAGCCAGTACATTTTGCCGTGATACTTGTTCCTTCTCCATTACAAGTAGGGCAAGTTGTTACGGTTTGCATTTGTCCTAAAAAGGTATTGCTTACTCTACGAACTTGACCACTTCCAGAACAGGTTGAACAGGTTTGAACACTAGATTTATCTTTCGCGCCCGATCCACCACAAGTAGTACAAGCAACGTGTTTTTTAACTTTTACATTTTTGGTTACGCCCTTGGCCATTTCCTCAAAAGTCAACTTCAACTTAATGCGTAAATTGCTTCCGCGTTGACCCCTAGCCCTTCCAGCACTTGACCTTGAACGAGATCCACCACCAAAGAAATTACCAAACATATCGTCACCAAAAATATCGCCAAACTGACTAAAAATATCTTCGGTATTCATTCCACCACCACTAAATCCACCACCTCCGGTTCCAGGACCAAAAGCAGCATGTCCATGACGGTCGTACTTGGCTTTTTTATCAGCATCACTCAGAATTTCGTAAGCGTTTGCCGCTTCCTTAAATTTTTCTTCCGCTTCTTTATCGCCTGGGTTGCGATCTGGGTGAAATTGCATAGCCACTTTGCGATAAGCTTTCTTTATCTCATCGGCAGATGCGCTTTTAGTAACCCCTAGTATTTCGTAAAAATCTCTCTTCATGTGCTGTAAATATGCAATTAATTACCGACCACCACTTTGGCAAAACGGATTATTTTATCATTTAAGTAATATCCTTTCATTACTTCATCCAATACTTTGCCTTTTAATTTAGGGGTAGGTGCAGGAATTTCGGTAATTGCTTCGTGCTTCTCAACATCAAACTGCGCATGAATACTTTCCATTGCTTTAACGCCTTTATTGAATAGGTTATAACGAATTTTATTGAATACCAGTAGAATGCCTTCTTTTTGTGATTCAAGGTCTACATTAGACTGCAATTGCTTTTCAGCACGATCGCAGTCGTCTAAAACATCCAACAAAGAAACAATCACATCTTTACCCGCTGTTTGAATTAAATCTAAACGCTCTTTGGCTGTTCTTCTTCTAAAATTATCAAATTCAGCCATTAAACGGAGGTATTTATCTTTTTGCTCTTTTAATTCAGCATCAAGCTTTTCAAGTTCCGTTAATTCAATCACTGGTTCGGCAGCAGTTTCATTGGTGGCTGCATTTTCGTCAGTATTCATTTCGGCTCCATTAAAAGAAGCATTGTTTGCATTGGTTTCTGTGGGCTGCGTCATCTCATTATCGGCTTGGTTCATAAAAAAACATTGAACTATCACTTGTCAAAAATTTTGCCGAAGCAAAAGAAAGGGAAAAAATGACAGGTTTTATAGCAATCTAGGCCCTAAAAAAAGCAATAAAACTTAAATTGACAGGCTTTTGCCCTTTTCTGTAAGGCCAAATTAGCTTTAACCAACACTTGCAAGTAGCCTTCTCCTATCTTTGCCGAATGACAAAACTGTTTTTGAGAAAAAAAATCGCGCCAAGAATTGCCAATGGACATCCTTGGGTATACGGAAACGAAGTAGATAAAATTG
>JAPLEL010000166.1 GCA_026391415.1 Bacteroidota bacterium | reverse complement strand
AAAAGCTATTTCAAACGAATAATGCCAGAAAAACAACCATCCAACAATCTTTTAAGGCAATATGCGGGTTTAGCCACGCAATTAATGATTTCGCTATTACTTGCCTTATATTTTGGAAATTGGGTAGACAAAAAATTAGGGGTAGGATTTTCATTATTGGTTTGGTTATTGCCATTACTAGTTTTGGTGGCTACTTTTATTAAATTAATTAAAGACACATCTAAAAAAAAATAATGCAACAAAAGCAACAAATATTTATTCCCATTAGCATCGTTTTTGTAGTAGTTACAATAGTGTCTTTGGTATTCTCAACGCAGTTAAATGCCTTTAAAATTAACCAATGGGTGGTAATTGGATCCAATACAATTTTGTTTGTTTTTAGCTTATATAATGTTGTTCAACATAACAAAGCAATGCAACAAACCAATCCACATGCAATGATAAGAGGTGTAATGGGCTCAGTAATATTAAAACTTTTTGTACTAGGAACTGCCGCATTTGTGTATTTATATAATGCTGGAGAAAATAAAAATATGAATGGTTTATTTATTGGAATGGCATTATACATTTTATATACTTGGCTAGATGTTAGAATTGGATTAATTGTTAAACCTACTTCAAAAGATGGCAGTAACTGAGCATCCCCTTCACAGCTTATCTGGCTATTTGCCTACAGGAAGTTTTGAGCCTGTTGTTGCGTACTTACACCAATACAAAGTACATCTAACAGTAACCAAACAACGAAAATCTGTTTTGGGCGATTATAGGCATGCAGGTTGGGGTGGTCATCACCGCATTAGTGTAAATGGCAATTTAAATAAGTACGAGTTTTTAATTACGCTTTTGCACGAACTGGCCCATATGCTTACTTATGAATTGTATCGTAATAAAGTAGATGCACACGGTAAAGAATGGAAATCAACTTATAGTAAATTATTGATAGGATTTGTGCAGTTAAAGGTGTTTACACCCGAAATAGAAAAAGCACTCCAAAAATCAATTGCCAATCCTGCTGCTACAGCCAATGGAGAAACTGAATTACTTCTTGTATTACGTAAATACAATGAAACAATCAGAGAAGACCATACAACGGTATCACAATTGCCAGAGGGTGTTTTGTTTCAAACAGAAAATGGAAAAATATTTCGAAGAGGACCTGTTAGACGCAAGCGCATAGATTGCCAAGAAGTTAGCACGAGGTTGCATTATATTTTCAGTCCAATCACCGTTGTAAAAGTGCTGCCGGACAGTTTTTTATAGAATAAATAATAAGTTGATACACGGTTACTTTTCGGGTGTTATTCAGCCCTAATAACAGTTTGTGCTTTGTATTATTGTAGTATTAAAAATCAACTACAATGCGCTATCACGAAAGAAAAACAGAAAGACTTCATTTAGGAAAAAACATTAAATCTTTGCGGGGATTAAAAGGCTTGCCATTAAAATACGTTGCTACAGAATTAGGCATGAGTATTTCTAATTTAAGCAATATTGAAAATGGTATTACTGGTATTGAAGTGAATACCTTGCAAAAAATAGGGGAGATACTAGGAGTTGATTACCAGAAAATATCTGGGTTTAATCCGGATAGTTTTTTGCAAACTAATTTTCAATAAGTCACTTGTGCAAAAAGAAAGATCTCGCTTTTGCGAGATCTTTCTTTTATAGAGATATTATTTTAGTATTACGCGATAGCTTGTTTTACCAAATCAGCGGCTTCACTTAATTGTATAGCAGACTGAACTTTTAATCCACTTTCATCAATTAGTTTTTTAGCTTCTACAGCATTGGTTCCTTGCAAGCGAACAATAATAGGGATATTAATATTTCCTAATTTATTGAAAGCTTCAATTACGCCAGCTGCAACACGGTCGCAACGAACAATTCCACCAAAAATATTAATTAGAATTGCCTTTACATTAGGATCCTTCATAATAATACGGAATCCAGCTTCAACGGTTTGCGCATTAGCTGAACCGCCTACGTCTAAGAAGTTAGCAGGCTCTCCGCCACTTAATTTAATCATATCCATGGTAGCCATTGCTAGACCTGCGCCGTTTACCATGCAACCTACGTTTCCGTCGAGTTTAACAAAGTTCAAATTGTATTGTCCGGCTTCTACTTCTGTAGGATCTTCTTCAGTAACATCACGTAAAGCAGCAATATCTGGATGACGCATTAAAGCATTGTCATCTAAGTTTAGTTTACAATCAACTGCAATGATTTTTTCATCGCTAGTTTTAAATAATGGATTAATTTCTAGCATGCTAGCATCAATTCCAACATAGGCAGTGTATAAATTTGTTACAAATTTCACGCAGTTTTTAAATGCTTCACCACTCAATCCAAAATTGAAAGCAATTTTTCTAGCCTGAAATCCTTGTAAACCGCCGCCTGGGTGTACCCATTCTTTAAATATTTTTTCGGGGGTGTTATGGGCAACTTCTTCAATGTCCATACCACCTTCGGTACTATACATGATTACGTTTTGGCCTTTTGCACGGTCTAATAAAATAGAAAGGTAAAATTCCTTTGTTTCGTTAGGTCCAGGATAGTAAACGTCTTGTGCAATTAAAATTTTATTTACTTTTTTACCAGCTTCCCCCGTTTGAATGGTTACTAGGGTATGTCCAAGAAGGTTTTTTGCAATGGTACTGACATCTTCAAGGCTTTTTCCTACTGCTACACCACGTTGTTCGCCACCTATCACTTTACCTTTTCCCCTGCCACCAGCATGGATTTGAGCCTTAACAACAGCAAAATTGTTATTAGTTTGTGTTTTTATCTGGCGATAAGCTTCTTCGGCTGCCATTACGGTATCTACGGCGATACCTTCCTGTACCGGGACATTGTATTTCTTAAGCAATTCCTTCGACTGGTATTCATGCAGGTTCATACGATACTAAATTTTTGCGAAGATAAGAGAAACCACCTTATTATAGGTGTAGATAATTAATTAGTGTTGTAACATTAATTAATTTATTTTTGTTTTACACATTTTGTGTCTTTTTAAATAATAAATTAAAGATCATTAATATGAAACATGCCATTTTAGCTGTTACCAGTTTTGCCCTTATTATTGGGCTTTCTTCTTTTGTAGCAAAAGATGCAAAAAAAGACGTAGTTAATTATAATGTTAATACAGAAAAAAGCAGAGTCGACTGGATTGGTTCTAAAAAAGGAGATTTTCATACTGGAACTTTCTCTGTGAAGTCAGGTTCTGTTGCAGTAAATGCCGGAAAATTACAAGGTGGAAAATTTGTAATTGACTTAGCAAATTTAAAAGTAACTGATGCTGGTGGAGGCGATAAATTAACAGGTCATTTAAAAAGCCCTGACTTTTTTGATGTTGCAAAATTTGGCGAAGCAACCTATGAAATTAAAACAGTAAATTATACAAGCGATAATGCTGCAGAAGTAACTGGAAGCTTAACCGTTAAAGGAATTACAATACCTGTAAAATTTACTGCTAATATTCGTAGTGCAGATGATAAAGGATTTTTTGCTCAAGCTTTCTTTAGCATAGACAGAACTTTAATAGGCCTTAATTATGGCATTGGTGCTGTTTCTAAAGATGTTCAAGTGGCTGTTCATTTGTTTGGAACTAAATAAAAATATTATTTCCCGATATTAAAAAATCCCGCTTCATTAATTTGGTGCGGGATTTTTTTTAAAGATATGCTTCAGTTAACTACCTAGAGTTGAGATTGTTTTTTGTTTATTTAGACTTCTTGGTAGGTACTCCTGGATTTTTTGTACTAATTGGTTTGGTTAAATCAGCAGCAGAAATGGCATAATAGGCGTTTACAATGCCGCCTGTTTTACTCAAACTACTAAAAGCAATTGGTTCAGGCGTTTGACCTGGTTTAATATTAATTAAACTTGTATCGGGTATCCACACAGATGTTTCAATAATATTTTTTACTTGTACAGCAGAGAGTGCAGGATAATAAGAACGAATCAATGCAGCAAGACCTGTAACAATGGGCGTAGACATGCTAGTGCCATTTAAATTGCCGTATTGGTTGCCACCTGGCAGGGTAGAATATATTTTTACACCAGGCGCAAATACATCCACATTTATTTTTCCATAATTGCTAAAATCTGCAGCGACTGATTTGGATATTTTAGGATCACCGCTTGCACCAATTGTTAAGAAATTTTCGGCTTTATAATTCCATTGGGTATATAATGGACTTGGATAATTTTCCTTTACATCATTGTCTGCACCGTCGTTTCCTGCAGCATGCAATATTAATACGTCTTTTGAAGCAGCGTATTTAATGGCGCTGTCTACCCATGCTTTTTGTGGCGAAAATGATTTACCAAAACTCATATTAATAACCTTCGCTCCATTATCAACCGCATAACGAATACCAAGGGCTACGTCTTTATCGTATTCATCGCCATCTGGTACAACCCTTAACATCATTACTTTCACATTGTCGGCAACACCATCTATACCAATGCCATTATTTCTTTTGGCCCCAATTAAACCAGTTACATGGGTGCCATGCATAGAAGCGGGGCCCATTACATCATTGTTGCCATAATACCGGTCAGTAAAATCTAAATAAGTATCTTTTACAATATCGGCCCTATAGTCGAATGGAGGAACTTCTTTGGATTCAAAAGCAGATTTTTTTCCTGCTACATATTCATCTAACTGTTCAATGGTACTAGTGTTTTTTTCATCACTATCAATACCAATCATTTTCATGCAAGTCAAGTAACCAAGTTTTGCTTCTTGAGCTGGTCGATTTGTTGGTGTAAATTTTTCTAATATTTCCGTGGTGTACTCTTCAATTCCCATTTCTTTTCGGAGTACTTTATCGTGTTTCTTTATTGCTTTTGCAGTGATTTCAACGTAGAGTAATTCAGTTTGTTCTTCTTGGCTGAAATTCAATTGGGCAGCAGCTTTCTGCCAGGTTTTATAGTTGAATTTATCGCTAGTCGAAAGGGTAGTCGTATCAATTGTTTTGCCTAAAAATTGCGCTTTAAATAAATGGTAAATTCTAGACCTTTCATCAGAACATTTTTTAACATTTCGTCCGTCTTTACCTCCTAAAAAATTCCATCCATATACATCATCTATATAGCCATTGCCATCATCATCAATCCCATTACCTGGAATTTCTTTTGGATTTCTCCAAAGAATTTGTTTGAGGTCTTCGTGTGTAGTATCTACTCCTGAATCAAGCACCGCAACTATAATTGGCGAGCTTTGTTTGTGGTGTTCTTTTATAAATTGGTAGGCTTTATTTAAACTGATGCCAAGGTATTGGTCTTGTATAGGATCAAGTAAATGCCATCCCTTGGTCGTTTCTTGTGCAACACTAAACGCAAAGAAAACAGGAATAGCAACAAGGGATAAAACAATCCGGCAATAGTTCATTTGATACAAATTCGTTGTACACAAATTTGCACAAAGCAATCCATATTTAAACAGTTATTGTGTTTTTTAGGGAAAAGTTAAGATTAAAGAACCCTAGAAAAGTGTTTGAACACCATGTGCCACTTTAAACTCTTGTTGGAGTAGCCATTTTTTTCTAGCCATCCCACCGGCATAGCCTGTGAGTGAACGGTCTGAACCTATTACACGATGGCAAGGTACAATAATCATGATACTATTTTTTCCATTTGTACTTGCTGCTGCCCTTATTACTTTTGGGTCTCCTAATTTTTTAGCTAAATCCATATAGCTAATTGTTTTGCCATAAGGAATAGCTAACAATTCATTCCAAACTCGAATTTGAAATTCTGTGCCATCCTGGTGTACAGGAACAGTAAATACCCTTCTAGTTCCATGAAAATATTCAATTAATTCCTCGGTACACTGGTGAATAATATCGGGAATACCAGGTGCGCCATGAACCATTTGTTCTGCATCGTCTACAAAACACAGTTCGCCAATATAATGATCGGTCCCTCCAATTTTTAGTAACCCAATTGGACTCTCGTAATAAGTGTAATAAAATTCATCCATTTGCTGCGCTGTTATTCGTCTAACAAACTGGATAGATACACCAGCTCTTTTTGTTTGTAATCATTGTTTGGAATTGCAAAACATTTGGCAGTTTCCAAGATTAATTGTTGAATAATTTTTTTATGGGAACTAGGTTTGAAATAGGCTGCTTTTGGTTCTTGCCCAATTTTTTTAAAATAGCCTTCTACGTCTTTGTGAGAGAAAGCTTGGCCATTTGTACTATCAATATAAAAATGAATAAATTCTTGTGGATGTCCTATTTGAGTAGTTGGGTCATAGTCTGAATGATAGAAAGCAATAATACTAAGCTTAGGGATATCAATAATTTTGGCATTAATATCTAATAATTCACACAATACTTGATAAACAATGGCATTGCTTCGCTCATTTCCTTTTTTTGCTGCCAATACTTTTTGAATAGAAAAATCATCTGCATTATCGTAATTCAATTCAACACCCTTTAAATGATAATAGTGGTATAAAATGCTCGACAATACATTTGCTTGCTCGAGTGGGGTTAAAAAATTATTTAATTCTAACCAAACATTTTTGCGAATTTTTTCAATCTCTTGTAAAACGGGGGTACTGTTTACTTCTGGGTCAAGAAATTTTGAAACAATTAATGCGCCCAATAATAAATCTTGGTAAGCACTATCACGCCATTCTATGAGTTCATTTGTTTGGTCGGTAAAATGTAAGCGATGAATAATCATTTCAATTCTCTCTTGAATGCTATCATTCAGTGTGGTTTCCCAAAGATGCTCTAGATTAGGGATGATAGAATTTCCATAGGCAACAATTTTTTCCGATACGGTTGTGTAAACCTCTTCGTCAGGATCATCTATTAAGGTAAATAATGCCGTAATTTCTTTGTTTGCTTGCATAAGCTTATTTGAAAATTTAGCGATCAATTTTGTTCGGTTCCCTAAAATTTTCTTACATCAAACTAACTCGATTTTTTGCATTCCATCACTATTTAGTTATCCCATAGTTGTGGAAATTACCTTAAATTGTTGCATAATAATTTCAATATTTGTTCGTTCAACCTTTAATTCAAGGCTAAATCTTAAAATTAATAAGGCTAAACTTGATTTTAAGAGTATTTTTGAAATAACCCTAATTCAGTTACCATGCCAACTTTTACTATTCCTAAGTTTCCAGTTACCAAACATTCTTTACACGCCGAATTAAAAAATCGGGTGCAAGCTTATTTTGATGACCGTGGAATTGTTTCAACAGGTACTTCTACTTTGTTTACAAAAGCCATTAGCATGGTGGTGGCATTGATTGCTATATACATTCATTTATTAGTGTGGACACCTGTTTGGTATTTTGCCCTATTAGAGTGTATTGTTTTAGGCGGATTAATAGCAGGAATTGGATTTAATGTAATGCACGATGGCAGTCATGGTAGTTTTAGTACCAAAAAATATATCAATAGAATTGCCGCATCATCTATAAGCTTATTAGGTGCTAATCATTTTATGTGGAATATGAAACATAATATGATTCACCATAGTTTTACCAATATAGCAGGCGTAGACGACGATATTGAAATTGGCGTATTGATGCGCATGGCACCAGCACAGAAGCGATTAAAAATGCACAAGTTTCAACATTTTTATTTTTGGTTTTTATATATGCTGTTATATGTTTTTTGGATTTTCTTTACCGATTACAAAAAATACTTTTTAAAAAAAATAGGTAACGTTACATTAAAGAGAATGAGTATTGCCGATCACTTAGAATTTTGGAGTGTTAAAGTATATCATGCTGCTGCATTTATTCTAGTACCAGTATTAGCAGTTGGTTGGGTATCTTGGTTGGTTGGATTTATTGTAATGAGTATGGTAGCAGGATTTGTATTGAGTATTGTGTTTCAATTAGCACATACTGTTGAACAAACTGAGTTTCCTGTGGCAGACTTTGAAACACACCAATTGCCCGATGAATTTGCGGCACACCAAATAAAAACAACGGCTAATTTTGCTACGCGTAATAAATTAATTAGTTGGTTAGTGGGTGGCTTGAACTTTCAAATCGAACACCATTTATTTCCAAAAATTTCACACGTACACTATCCAGCAATTAGTAAAATTGTACGTGCTGTATGCGAAGAATATCAATTACATTATATTGAATACCCAACTATGAGAAGGGCCGTAGTAGCGCATGTTCGGTTCTTGCGCACCATGGGATCGATAGATTAATAAACAACTATTTCTAAATAAAAAGCGGATGTATCAAAATCGATACATCCGCTTTTTATTTAACGTAATGAAGTTGTTTGTTAGATTATTTCTTTTTTACTACTTTTTTCTTGGCAGACTTAGTAGCTGTTTTTTTAGCTGTTGTAGTACCTGCTTTTTTAGTACTTGTAGCTTTTGCTTTTTTAGTAAATGCACCAGGTACTTGTTCTTCAATCATTTTTTTAATGGTATCTAAATCAATGGTAGTTAGTTCAGCAGCTTCAAATTTAGTGCCATCGGCTTTCTTACCCATCTTCAACATTTTCTTTTGGAAGCGGATAAAAGCACCCCATCTGCCATTTTCAATAGATATTTTTTCGGCAGGCCATTGTTGAATGAAACGATTGGCTTCTTTGTCCATTTTCTTTTCAATCAATTCATTAATATCTTGTTGACTTAGTTCATCAAAATTATAAGCCCTTGGAATATTAATGTACATATCGTTCCATTTAATGAATGGCCCAAAACGTCCCTTGCCTTTGGTTACAGGTAATTCTTGGAAAAAAGCAATAGGGGCATCAGCTAATTGTTTTTCACTCATTAGTTGAATGGCCCTATCTAATTCCATGGTATACAAATCTTCTCCTTTGGGGATAGAAATGAATTGTTCGCCCAATTTTATATATGGCCCGAATCTTCCAATATTAATAGATAATTCTTGTCCCTCAAATTCACCTAGAGTTCTTGGTAAATCAAACAATTGCATCGCTTCTGCCATTGTAATTGTTTCAATACTTTGGTTTTGTTTGAGTTTGGCAAAACGTGGTTTTTCTTCTTCGTTTGCGGTATCACCAATTTGTACCATAGGTCCATAACGACCCATGCGCGCAATTACTTTTTTTCCGCTTTCTTCATCAATACCTAAATCTCTTTCGCCTTTTGCGCGCTCTGCATTTTCTAGGGTGTGTTCAATGGTGGTATGGAATGGCTTGTAAAAACCATCAATCATACTACTCCATATAATTTTACCTTCTGCAATTTCATCGAACTCTTGTTCAATTTTAGCAGTAAAACCAAAATCCATCACTTTGGTAAAATGTTGCTTTAAAAAATCAGTTACAACCATGCCCAAATCGGTAGGAAATAATTTTGATTTTTCTGCACCTGTATTTTCAGATAAAATTTCTTTTTGAATTTCGTTATTTGGTGTAAGCCTGTATAAAGTAACTTGGCGCTTTGTTCCTTCCTTGTCTCTTTTTTCTACATAATTGCGCTTCATAATAGTAGTAATGGTTGGCGCATAAGTAGATGGACGGCCAATGCCTAGTTCCTCTAATTTTTTTACAAGTGATGCTTCTGTATACCTAGCACCTGCACGACTGAACTTTTCAGTGGCAGTCATTTCCCTTAAATCTAAGTTTTGTTTTACAGCTAATGGAGGAAGGATGCCTTCGTTGTCTTCTTCTTCGTCTTCGTCTTTTCCTTCAAAATATACTTTTAAGAATCCATCGAACTTCATCACTTCACCTGATGCAGATAAATGTTCTTTATTGGTACTTACTTCTATTTTAGCGGTTGTTTTTTCAAATGCAGCATCAGACATTTGGCTGGCGATGGTTCTTTTCCAGATAAGCTCGTACAGCCTTCTTGTTTCATCATCGGGCACCGTATGATTGTTCATATAGGTAGGACGAATGGCTTCGTGCGCTTCCTGTGCAGATTCGTTTTTGTTCTTGAACTTTCGTGGTTGGTGGTATTGACTACCATAAGCAGTAGTCACTTCGTTTTGAATATCAGCTAGTGCAGTATCACTTAAATTGATACTATCGGTTCGCATATAAGTAATCTTTCCACTCTCATATAATTTTTGTGCCAACAACATGGTTTTGCTAACACTATAACCCATTTTACGAGAAGCTTCTTGTTGTAGGGTAGAAGTAGTAAAAGGTGCTGCTGGTGTGCGTTTGGTTGGTTTTACCTGAATATCAGTTACAGTATAACCTGCGCCTTTACAAGTGTCTAAAAACTTTCTTGCTGCTTCTTGTTCTGAATATTTTGAAGGGCCTTCAGCTTTAAAGGTCACCAATTTGCCATTGATATCTTTGGCTGTAAAATTGGCTTCTATTTTATAACTACTCTCAGAAACAAAATGGTTAATTTCTCTTTCTCTTTCTACGACTAATCTCACTGCAACACTCTGAACCCTACCTGCACTTAAACTTCTTTGCATACCAATCTTGCGCCACAATACTGGGCTCAATTCAAATCCAACTAATCTATCTAATACCCTACGTGCTTGTTGGGCATTCACTAAATTCATATTAATTAATCGGGGATTGGCAACTGCTTTTTTAATAGCTGGCGCAGTAATTTCATGGAAAACAATTCTTTTGGTGGAAGCGGGATCAAGTCCTAAAACTTCTGCCAAATGCCAACTAATACTTTCTCCTTCGCGGTCCTCATCGGAAGCTAACCAAACTTCTGTGGCTTTTTTTGCCATTTGTTTTAGTTCGCGAACCACTTTTTCTTTCTCGTCTGGCACTTTGTATCGGGGCAAATAATTGTTGTTTACATCTATACCCATATCGTCTTTTTCAAGATCACGGATATGTCCAAAACAACTTCTAACCTCAAAATCAGATCCTAAGATCTTTTCTATGGTCTTTGCTTTTGCAGGTGACTCAACAATTAATAAATTTTTTGCCATAGTGCTCAAAACCGCCAAGGGCGTGGGTTTCGTGAATTTTATGCTGATGCCAATTTACTAGCCAAGCTGCTTTTTTTAATAGCAGACGGCAAGCCAGAACGAGTGCAATATTAGACCAAACCATCAAATTCCAAAAAAAATCAATTTATGCCCTCTTTAAAAAACTGAACAATTTCAAAACTTACTTGCGCTTCTTTGTAAACAAAACTGTGTCCTAAACCTTGGGTAATATGAAATTTGATATTGGGTATTTTTTTATCAATCATTGTTTGAACGTCTTCAAAAACACAAATTTTATCTTGCTTGTCGTGTACCCAGAAAATGGGGGATTGTATATATTTTACTGCATCACTCATCGAAATACTATCAATAGATTCATGGGTTAATTCTGTAAGCAATTCTAAAAAAGCTTGTTTTAATTTTTCGTCAGCAGAAAAAAGGCCTAAGAAATAGTCGATACTGCGCCATGTTTCTGTGGCGGGAGCAATGATTACTAGTCTTCGCGCTAGTTGGTTGTTTAGCTGTTTAAATGCTAGTGTGGCAGATAATCCACCCAAGGAATGCCCCATCATTCCATAAAATGGTCCAAATTGTTGTTCAATGGCTAGAATAGCATCTCTATATAGTAATGAATTAATGCGTTTTCCGCCACTTAATCCATGAGCAGGTGCATCGAATGCAACTACCTCAAAGCCTTGTTTTTTTAAGAGGCTTACATATTTTTCGAATTTGTAGCTATAACTACTAAATCCGTGTACAATAAGAATTTTATGTCCATTTGATTGAGCAGGAATCCATCTAAACCCCTGCAAAACAATCCCTTTGAAGTTTAATGGCAGTTTTTCTGACTTATGAAAAACAGGGGGTTCTTTAAGCGTAGCGCCAGGATTTCTTGGGGTTGAAAAAATTTTATAAGCTAATTCTGCAGCTTTTCTGCTAGAAACCATCCCAAGGGTTCTAAGCCTGGTTTTATAATAAGTCATTACCAGCTTCTGCGCTAATTTCATCTTCATAGTTGGCGCAAAGTTAATTAGGATCTTTTGTTAGACTTGGTAAATAATTGTAAGTTTTTCGCATTTAGTAGTTAAAATGAATAAGCTATCCAATACTTTTGCATCCCAAACAAGCAATTATGTACACGGTAAACATACAATTCGAGCAAAAAAATCTATCACCAATTGTTATAAACTCGGTAAGCGAAGGCGAAAGTTTACTAGAAGTTTGTTTAGATAATGGGATTGAATTACACCATAATTGTGGGGCAGTTTGTGCCTGTAGTACTTGTCATTTATATATAGACAAAGGGTCTGAGTATATTCAAGAATTGTCAGATAAAGAAGAAGATTTTATTGACAGAGCGGTCAATCCACGCATCAACTCTCGTTTGGGATGTCAGTGTGTGCTTGAAAAAGGCAGTGGTGATATTTTTATAACAGTACCCGATCAAACACAATTTTTAGGAGAATAAATTAACTCCATTAAACTTATTAGAAAGATACTATGAGCCATTTTGAACCACCTATTTACTGGAACGACCACGAAGATATTGCCATGAAATTGTACGAACGTTTTGGCGATGATTATACAGAATCAAAAATTTATCGCATTCGATTTACCGATTTGTTGGAATGGATTTTAGAGATTCCAAAATTTGAAGGTACCCGTGAACAAAGCACCGAAGGACATTTAGAAATGATTCAGAGCACTTGGGTGTACGAATGGAGAGACAACCAAAAAAAATAGTTAAATTTGTTGTGATAAATTGATTTTCAATATAAAATCAACAGATCTATATTATTTAATATGAATTTACTCCAACGCTTAAAGCAAATAAACTGTTTTGTTTTTGATGTTGACGGTGTATTAACCGATGGCACATTATTGGTGATGCCCGAAGGTTTAATGGTTCGTAAAATGAATATCAAAGATGGCTATGCTTTACAGTTAGCTATTAAAATGGGATATCGGGTTTTAATAATCTCTGGCGGAAATTCTATAGAAGTAACAGATCGACTATTAAAATTAGGGGTAACCGAAGTATGGATGCAGGTAACTGATAAGCGTGCTTTGTTAGCAGACTATTTAACCAAAAATGCAATTGACGCACATGCTGTTGCTTACATGGGCGATGATATTCCTGATTTTCAAGTGATGCAGTTGGTGGGTATGCCTTGCTGCCCTGCAGATGCTGCTACAGATATTATTGCCATTTCGCATTTTATTGCTTCAAAAAAAGGTGGAGCGGGATGTGCCCGTGAGTTAATTGAGAAAGTAATGAAACTCAATGGCAATTGGCAAGAAGACACTACAATAAGGTCTCAGTAAAATAGTTCTTAGCCAAATACTTATTCGTTTATTAACTTGCATATCAAAATACATTCTTGAAATTACTGTTTGCATTTTTACGATTAATAAGATGGCCCAACCTGGTGTTCATTGCACTCACGCAATTTTTGTTTGAGTATTGCATTTATGAAAGAGTGTTTCCAACTAACGAATTAGTAAGGGCTTCATTTTATTTATTAATGATTGCATCAGTATTAATTGCAGCTGCTGGCTATATTATCAATGACTATTTCGATTTAAATATTGACCAAATTAATCGACCGGGTAAAGTTGTGGTGAGTGAAGTGATTAATAGGCGTTGGGTTATTTTTTGGCATATGTCTTTAAGCTTGTTAGGCATCTATTTTACCATTTTTGCATTGCCATTTCATCATTTTTGGCATTTGGTTTTAGCCAATATGCTGAGTGTGATTTTTTTATGGATCTATTCAACTTCCTTAAAAAAACAATTACTGGTAGGCAATTTGCTCATTTCATTTTTAACAGCATGGGTAATAGGAATCCTGTATTTTTCTAAATACCCACTTAATGAAATTAATCAGATGTATACCACTAGTATGCAGAACGTTCGCTTCTTTCGTTTAGCCATATTGTATGCTGGATTTGCTTTTATAATTTCCTTTAAAACGATGCCCATTGTTTGGGGCGTTAATCCTAGTAAAGTATTTGTAGCTGTTTGGTTAGTGGTTATTATAGCTTCTCTATTAATATTACAAGCTTATACTTTTCAATTAGGTTGGTGGGCAAGTGTTGTTTATTGTTTATTTCTAATTGTATTTCCTTTGGTATATGTGTTAATAAAGTTATACGCTGCTTCACAATCGGCTCATTATAATCATCTGAGCACAGTGATAAAATTTATTATGTTTACAGGTATTCTTTCTATGATTTTCTTTAGAATGTATCATTAATAACTACTACTGTATTAAATGCTTTATAATTAATCATGGAAGATTTTATTTTAGCCTCTCAATCGCCTCGACGAAAACTTTTATTAGAATGGGCCGAATTGCCTTTTGAAATAATTGTACGTTCTACTGATGAAACTTATCCATTGGATATGCCTATTGCGGAGGTTCCAATTTATATTGCCAAACAAAAAGCATTAGCTGTTCAAGCATATTTACAAACTGCTTTTCACAAACAATATATTGGCAAAACAATTCTGGCCGCTGATACTATTGTTGTGCTTGATGGGAAAGTAATTGGTAAACCCAAAGATCGATTAGACGCCATCAATATTTTAACAGCGCTATCTGGTAAAACACACCAAGTAGTAACAGGGGTGGTTATTTTACATGCCAAAGGCGAAATTGCTTTTTCAGATATTACCGAAGTACAGTTCCATCCACTAACGCCCGAACAAATTATTTTTTACGTAGACAAATACCAACCTTACGACAAAGCAGGGGCTTATGCCATCCAAGAATGGATTGGGGTGGTAGGTATTGCGTCTATAACTGGCGACTTCTATAACGTAATGGGCCTACCTGTTAGCAGGGTTATTCAAGCACTTCAATCAATAACGTAAATCACCAATTAAAGGCCATATCTAACTGAATATCAGGATGTAAGCTTCTTTCTACAGGGCAGGTTCTTGCCGTTCTTTCTAGAATTTCTTTGGTTTTATCGTCTAGATTTAAATGAGCAGGAAAGAATAAATGGGCAACCAACTTGCCAATTCTACGTGGTTCACTCACCATAATTTTGGTTACTTCAACGCGTGCTCCATCTAAGTCTATATTAAGGGTATTGGCTTTAATAGCCATGGTTGTTATCATACAAGTACCCAAAGCGGTAGCCATTAAATCGGTTGGAGAAAAGCGTTCTCCTTTTCCTTGGTTATCGGAAGGGGCATCGGTTTCTATGCTTGTTCCACTTTGTAAATGGGTGGCACTGGTTCTAAGTCC
The DNA here is from genome assembly GCA_026391415.1 of Bacteroidota bacterium. Lineage (GTDB taxonomy): Bacteria > Bacteroidota > Bacteroidia > Chitinophagales > Chitinophagaceae > Sediminibacterium. The sequence continues at coordinate 5,556 of JAPLEL010000166.1, read as the reverse complement.
AGATTTATAAATAATTTGTGAAGTCATTGCATCAATTTTGCCCTAAATTTACAGGTATCAAATCAAACTGAAGTGAAGCAACTCTTTTTAATTTTATCCATCCTCTGTTCGATAGTAGTTTTTGCGCAACAAAAAACGCCTGCAGTACTCATGCAAGAGAAGCTGCAGAAAAAAGCCGAAAAGCGCGAACGGATTAATCAATTAATCAAACAAGAAGAAGAAGGTGCCCTTATTTTTCAAAAACAATCAACCACTGGCATTAAATTTAATACCGATGGATGGGGTATTTTTTTAGAAAAAGGGAAATACAAAACCATCACAAAAACTAGTCTTTATTGGTTGGAGTTTGGTGAAAGGAATCATCCTAAAGAAGAAAAAGTTCCCACATTAAGTTCCTCTCAAGGAATGGTTGTTTTTTCTAGTTTTGTATATGGCAAACAAAATAATTTCTTTTATTTAAAGATGGGGATTGGTCAGCAAAAACTAATTGGTGGAAAAGGAAATAAAAATGGTGTGGCGGTATCGGCAATTTATGGCGGCGGAATTTCTGCTGGATTATTAAAGCCTTATTACCTAGATATTCAAAAGCCTAATGGAAGAGGCGTTATAGAACAAATTAAATATAATAATAACGAAAGTGTTTTTCTAGATCCTAATTTGATTATAGGCCATTCTAGCTTTTTTAAAGGATTCAACGAAATACAGTTTGTTCCTGGAGGATATGCTAGAACCGCATTGCGCTTTGATTATGGACGTTACAATGAAGCTATTTCAGCAATAGAAGTTGGTATAAATGCAGAATACTACTCTAAAAAAATGCCCATTCTTTTGTTGAACGATCCTAAGAGTTTCTTTTTCAACGCCTATGTATCTATAGTATTTGGTAAACGAAAGTGATTTATTTTTGTTACTAGATAGAATTAGAATCGTTTAATTTTCAACCAGACCAAGGCTTAGAGGCATGCAAGAATTACCAGTTGTTCCCAAAATAGACAATACCATATCTAAAATACAAAAGCCAAATTGGCTGCGTGTTAAATTACCCATTGGTGAAAGTTATAAACACGTTCGTGGCTTAGTTGATACACATAAATTAAACACCATTTGCGAAAGTGGCAATTGCCCAAATATGGGTGAGTGTTGGGGCGAAGGCACTGCTACTTTTATGATTTTAGGTAATATTTGTACCCGAAGTTGTGGATTTTGTGCGGTAGCTACTGGCCGTCCAGAACCTGTTGATTGGGACGAACCACAACGCGTATCTGAAGCCATTCATTTGATGAAAGTGAAACATGCGGTTATTACAAGTGTAGACAGAGACGAATTAAAAGATTGAGGTTCCATTATTTGGTACAATACCATTAAGGCGGTGAAAGTGTTAAATCCAACAACTACATTAGAAACTTTAATACCTGATTTTAGAGGTATTAACGACCAAATTCAACGTATCATTGATGCAGCGCCAGAAGTGGTTAGTCATAATATGGAAACCGTTGAGCGCATGACCAGACAAGTTCGAATTCAAGCCAAATATCGCAGAAGCCTAGATGTATTAAAAACATTGAAACAAGGAGGGATGCGAACCAAAACAGGTTTGATGTTAGGCTTAGGAGAAACCAAAGACGAAGTAATACAAACCATGAAAGATTTGGTGGCAGTTGGTACCGATGTGTTAACACTAGGGCAATATTTACAACCAACTAAAAAACATTTACCTGTGGAGCGTTTCGTGCATCCAGATGAGTTTGCAGAATTAAGAGAAATTGGATACAATATTGGGTTTGATTATGTAGAAAGCGGTCCATTGGTTCGTTCATCTTACCATAGTGAAAAGCACGTGATTGCTGGGTTTGGAAAAAATAAATGGCAGGAAGAAAAAAAAGCTGCCGCCAATTAAATTGACAATATGAAACGATTATTTGTATTAATTTTTCTAGTTCCATTATTTGCTAGTGCGCAATTGCACTGGAAAAATGTAGACGATCAGTTTCAGCCATTACCCGCTTCTGTTCATGTGTATTATACAAATGATAGTATTTTAAAAAGACCTAACCATGCTTATTATGTATCTGTAGATTTAAAAGATAAATCATTAGATATTTCGTCGAAAGCTACAGATGGTAAACGTTCTACACCTACCCAGTTTTTTAATACTGAATCGGCTCCTTTGTTGGTAATGAATAGTACATTTTTTGAATTCGTTCACAATACAAATGTGAGTTTAGTCATTCAAGAAGGTAAGCAAGTTGCTTATTCAGTACAATCAATTACTCGTAAAGGCAAAGACACGCTTACTTATAATCATGGCATTTCTGGCGCAATAGGGATAGATAAAAAAAATAGGGCAGATGTAGCCTGGGTAATGAGCGACAGTACTGCAAAATATGCTTGGGCAAGCGAAAAAGTGGTACCTAATTTAATTGATTCTTTTAAGCAATTACAAATTCCTGCAATGCTTGCTAGGGCTGAATTTAAACCTTGGAAAGTGAGAACAGCCGTAGGAGGTGGTCCTATATTAGTTCAAGCGGGTGAAATTGCGATTAGTAATAACCAAGAATTGAAATTTGTAGGAAAAGCAATTAATGATTTGCACCCACGTACCGCTATGGGTTATATAGCAGACAATCAGTTGATTTTTATGGTTATTGAAGGACGTTTTCCTGGAAAATCAGAAGGCGTTAGTTTGGTAGATGAAGCCCAATTGCTAAAAGATATTGGCTGCGTTGAAGCCTTAAATTTAGATGGTGGTGGAAGTAGTTGTTTGCTGATTAATGGCAAAGAAACCATACAACCTAGCGACAAAGAAGGGCAACGTCCAGTACCAGCAGTAATGCTGATTAAAGTAAAAAAATAATTTTTATTGGTCTCCCCAACGATATGTTTGTTGCTGAATTCCTGCAAGGTCTAATGCGCGGTCTACAACAGTAGCAGCAAGACTTTCAAAGCTTTTTGGTAAACTATAAAAAGATGGTGTACAAGGGCAAATAATACCTCCCGCTAGGGTTACGGTTTCCATGTTTTTTATATGAATTAAATTATACGGAGTTTCGCGCACCATTAAAATTAATTTCCTTCTTTCTTTCAAAATTACATCAGCAGCGCGCGTTATTAAATCATCGCTAAGTCCCGAAGCTATTCTACCCAAAGTTCCCATACTACAGGGTGCAACAATCATGGTATTGTATTTGGCAGAACCAGATGCAAATGGGGCATTGAAATTATATTTTTCAAAAAAATGGAAAGGGTAATCTTGGTATGAAGTATTGCCAATTTCTGTTTGCCAAACCTCTTTTGCGTTTTCGCTCATAACAACACCAACCGCTGCAATCTGTTCGTTTAATTGCACTAATTTATCTAATAATACCTTGGCATAAATAGAGCCACTTGCTCCGGTAATTGCTACGACTATTTTGTGTTGCATACTTGTTTTATTAGTACAACAAAGATAGGCTGCAATAGTTTAAGATTGGTACATCAACTCGTAGTACTCTTTTGCCATTCTGTTACTGTCAAACTGCCAACGGACATTCATCATGCCGTTTTTGGTAATCTGTCTCCAAGTATCTTGTTGGTCGTAGTATAAGGGTAATATTTGTTGTTCTAAAATCTCAAACATTTTATTTAAATCATAATCGTCTTGTTCTTGCGTACTCATATTTGCATAGTCAGCTTTTGGAACTACAAATCCATTGTTTCCGTGGTTAATGAATTCTGGGATCCATCCATCATCAGTAGAGAAGTTTACAGATCCATTCATTGCAGCTGTCATACCGCTTGTTCCAGATGCTTCGCGTGGCACGCGTGGATTGTTTAACCAAATATCAGAAGCTTGTTTTAAACGTTTGCTGAGTCCTAATTCGTATCCAATTAATACCGCAACATTTTTATATTTTTTACTAATATGTACCAAATTATTAAATTGCGATATAGCAGGGTAGTCTAGTGGATAAGGCTTTCCAGCCCAAATGAATTGTACTGGGTATTTGGTATTGCTTAATAATTTTTCGAATCTTTCAATTTCCCATGTAAACATATCGGCTCTTTTGTAACCTGCAAATCTGCGTGCCCATACAATAGTTAACACATTTGGATTAAATAGTTTTCCGGTTTGATCTGCTACAATTTCAAAAGCCCTTTTCTTTAAGAATTTTTTTCTATCGTCGAAGACAAAATCATTTTTATCTTCCAATGCTTTATACATTTGTTTGTCGGCCCAATAGTGCCAATTTTGTGCATTGGTGATATTTATAATAGGGCAAATACCTTCATAATGCGACCACATTTCTCTACTCACGTCTCCGTGTAAAGCAGATACACCATTGGCTTTGCGCGCAAATCGGAGTGCTACTAGTGAATGGTTGAATTGGTCGTCTTTTAAACCAGTGATTCTGCGTACTTCGTCTAAACTCAAACCACAGAAATAACTCATTTTGTAACACAAATAAATATCGTGCTTTTCGTTTCCTGCTTCTTCTGGTGTATGGGTAGTAAATACTAGTTGCTCCTTTACCTTATCCAAACTTTTATACTTATTCAATAAATAAAAAGCAGCAGAAATACCGTGTGCTTCATTTAAATGATACACATCGGGGTTGAAATTTAATTCATCAATCAACTTAGCGCCTGCTACACCCAATAAAATAAATTGCGCCACTTTTGTGGCAACATTTGCATCATATAATCGATGGGTTATTGTTTGAGAAACATAATCGTTTTCTGGCAAATCAGTACTTAGTAAAAATAGGGGAGCACTCTTAAACGTTTCGGGGTTTAAATAATATGCTTTTACCCAAACTGGATGATCGTGGATTAATATTTGAAATTTAATGTCGGTTTCTTCTAAAAAACTATATATTTTTTCCATGAAACTAACCTGCAAAGTTTGGTCTTGGTTTCGCGCTTGGTCGTAATAACCATGCTTCCACAAAATACCAATACCCACCATGTTTTGACGCAGTTCATAGGCACTTCGCATATGAGAACCTGCTAGAAATCCTAAGCCGCCACTATAAATTTTTAAAGGTTGATGTATGGCAAATTCCATTGAAAAATAGGCCGCTTTTTTTGCATATTGTTCGTCAACTAAATAGGGGACTTTAAAATTTCTAAAACTAGTCATAGGGTGGTTCTTTAGTTGAAATATGCTGCAATATATGTTTTTTATCTACAATGTAAAAAATACACATTAAGTTTAATCTATTCATTTAATAGAATTGATTCATACTTACATACTAATTTTTTTTGTTGGTTCTGGGAGCTTTTTTTCTAAGATAAGTATCGTCGAAGAAGCATTTAATTCCACGATGATTGCCACAGGTGCCTTGTTCTTTTACTTTAATTTCAGCGTCTTCAAATTTAAAATCAATCACACATGGATCTCCATTAAAATGGTATTGGCCATGAGTTGGATCTTTCATTTTCATTTCGCCTTTTAATTCGCCAATACATCCGCCTTCATTTTTTTCAAAATGAATAAAAAAATTATAAGTGTTGGCATTTTTTCCATCCCTAATAGATATAAAATTTTTAGCATCTTCGGCATAGTCTGCGCTGAGC
>JAPLEL010000008.1 GCA_026391415.1 Bacteroidota bacterium | reverse complement strand
TATATTTTATGCTTCGATTCTTTTTGGTGAAGAAATAATAAGTAATCCTAAAAAAGTAATGAGTCCGTTAATGATTAATAACTCTAATCCAATTTCAAAATTTCCAAAAAGAACTTTCTGGTATTTGTCAATGATAAAACAAATAATAGGTGCTGCTACACAAATAAAAGGAACGATATTATCTTTAACATTTCTATTTAATAAAATGCCAAAAGTAAATAATCCTAATAAAGGTCCATAAGTATAGCTGGCTATTTTTAATATAACACCAATCATACTAGGGTTATTAATTACTTTAAACACAAGTACAAATAGTAAGAAGATAAATGCAAAAGAAAGGTGTACTCTTTGGCGGATTTTTTTCTTTTTGGTTTCGTCAATATCTGTTCTTCTTTGCATGCCCAAAATATCAATACAAAAAGTTGCCGTGAGTGCGGTGATAGCACCGTCTGCACTTGGAAACAAAGCCGATATTAAAGCAATAATAAATATTACAGAAATGAATGGTGGCATGTATTTCAGGGCAATTGCAGGAAATAATTTATCGCCAATTTCGGTTACTTGCATTTGGTTAGCATACAAATATAATAATCCGCCTAGGTATAAAAATAAAAGAATAGATAATAACAAAATAAAAGACATAGTCAAAATGTTTTTTTGCGAGTCTTTAAGTGTTTTTACTGAAATATTTTTCTGCATCATTTCTTGATCCATACCCGTCATAGTTAGGGTAATGAATGCGCCGGCAATAATTTGTTTTGCAAAAAATAGTTTGCTATTAGGATCGGTAAAAAATATTTTAGAATAACCTTTTGTTTGCATGGCTTCGAGACTTCCCACAAATCCAATATGCAAGTTGCTTAGAATATAAATAACACAAATGCCTAAACCTAATAACATGCAAGAGGTTTGCAAGGTATCGGTCCATACAATTGTTTTAACCCCGCCTTCATAAGTGTATAATAAAATCATTCCTAAAATAATTAGGGTAGTGGCCCAGAAAGGAATTCCAAAACTGTTTAAAATGGCTCCTTGCAAAATATTCACCACTAAATATAATCGAGCAGTTGCACCAAGGGTTCTAGATAAAATGAAAAATGATGCGCCTGTTTTATAAGACTTAAAACCAAGACGACTCCCCAAATAATTATAAATTGAAGTGAGGTTTAATCGATAATAGAGCGGTAATAAAACAAAGGCAATCAACACATATCCTATTAAATAACCAAAAGTAATTTGCAAATAGGCAAAGCTTTCTTTTGCTACGGCACCTGGTACACTTACAAAAGTTACCCCACTCAACGACGTGCCTATCATTCCAAAAGCAACCAGCATCCAATTACTGTTTTTGTTGCCTATGAAAAAAGATTCATTAGTACTGTTCTTTCCAGTGATTTTGGCCACCACTAAAAGGACAATAAAATAGGCTATCACAAATGAAAAAAGTAAAATAGGCGACATGTCTAAACCGTTAGTGAACAATAAAAATAGAGAATTAAAATCTAGTACAAATATTTGCCCTAATTTTCAGCTGTAAACCTTAGTATATGATTGAAAAAAGCTTAGCAGTATTTTGTGGTTCTCAGTCGGGGATAGACCCAATGTATGTGCAACATGCGCTTGAATTAGGCGAATTGATGGCTAAAAATCAAATAATATTGGTTTACGGTGGGGGCAATAAAGGAATGATGGGTGCTGTAGCAAATGGGGTGATTGATAATGGGGGAAAAGTGATAGGGGTGATTCCAGAATTATTACTAGCCTGGGAGGCTGCTCATAAGGGGCTTACAGATTTACGCGTGGTTGCTGATATGCATGTACGCAAGAGAATGATGTATGATTTGTGCGAATCGGCTGTGGTTTTACCTGGAGGACACGGCACGCTAGATGAACTATTTGAAATTGTTACCTGGAACAATTTAAAAATCCATAATAAAAAGATCTTTATACTTAATACAAATGGCTATTACAACCCATTAATAGGCCATTTGCAAAACATGTTTGAGCAAGGGTTTTTATACGAAGCCTGGCAAGACCGAATTATTGTTTGTACAAAGCCAGAAGAAGTTATTGCTTACGTGGTTTGAGGTAAACGCCAAAACCCGCTCTAAATACTGGGATAGGGTCGTTAAATTGGTCGCGATAAGGCGATTTGGCATCTTCTAGCACATCCATCATTAAAGTGACATAAGAGTAACGGCTGCCTAAGAAATGCGAACCATATCCAATGCCCACCAATAAACTGCTGGCATTATAACTGTTTTTATAGGTTGTGCCAGTAACAGAACTTTTTTCGGAACTATTAATCCAATTAAATTCTGGTTGAATTTGAATATGGAAAAAGTTTACGGGCCAAATTCTAATAAAACTACCAGCACCATAACTTAGTTTCTGAGATTTATATGGACTATTGTCTATAGGACTTTGAGAATAGTAGTTAAGGTTGGTAACAATTCCTGCATCGAGCCATTTGGTAATGCTGTAGCCAATTGCGGGATTAATGCCTAGGTTGAAACTTCGGTTGGCAAACCCAATATTCAAGCCGGTCCCTATAAAAATATGTTCTTGTTTGAATTTGCCTTTATTGCTACTTGATTCGTTTTGGGCCATTGCAGTTATGGAACAAAGCAATACTAAGGAAAGACAAAAATATTTAAACATATCCGCCAATTTTTTGCAAACCTAATGAATGAGGCTTGTAAACGGTGTTTGGAATTTATAAAGTATTGTTAGATTTTGGGGTGGGATGGGGGATTTGGGGTTTGTGGGAAATTAAATAATTCCTTTTGCAAGTAAGTAAAGTAATATTGGACTTGTGTAGCATATAAGTATAAATAAACCGACAGTTATAGAAATTGCCATCTTTTTTCTTTTAGACATTTCGGGTTTGTTTAATGTCTTAATAAATACAATTTTAAATATATCAGCAGTTCCAAACCACATTAATAAAGTAAAAATCAAAAAAAGAATTTCTGTATTTATTTCAAAATTTTGATTCGCCAATATTAAAATAAAATAGAGATATAAGGTTATTGACGTTCTGTTTTTGAAGGATTTGTTAGGTATTAAAATGCTCATAAAATATAATAAAAAATTGTCCCAAAAAAAGGTTGAATAAATAATTAACCAGTTGTTTTAATAGAAGTTCAATTGTTTGCATCCTTAAATTTCAATAGCAATACAATAGGGGATATCCATAAAATATTTTTTAGAATAATTTTATATGAAAATGGATCTTTGAAAAGTATTATTTCTACTAGTGTTGATGTTAAAATCATAACACATAAAATCAGTAGTTTCTTTTTAGTTTTAATAGACATGTTATAATAGTTTCTAGATTAATCTAAAACTATTTAATTTCTTGCATCATTGTTATCAAATAACAATGATGCAAGAAATTAAAATAATTGATTATATAGATATTTTATTTCTAAAATTATCGATTATACAATTCAATCTTTTCTAAAAGCTTTGAAATAATAATGATTGATATTAGCACATAAAAAATTATATCTTTTATTTTTTTTGATCTTCTGTCATTGAATATTTTAGATGTTATTAAGTCGTAAAAAAATAATGGGATTGCAGTTAAGCAAAGAATTGACATTAAAATTAGTTCTAACATTTTTTACTATAAATATTTAATATTTTACTTAATCCATTTTATGAATTTTACTAATAAATAAATGCTTAATATGACAGTTAGAAAAAATAGAAATAAAAATAGATATTCGCTACTACTCATATGTTTTTGTTTTCACTAATTTAAATATTTTATTTTACCAAAGATGTGGCAATTCTTCCCAGTCTGTAATTGCTATTGAATTATTAGGACATGAATATGTTACAGTTCCAAAGCAAGCATGATTTCCCCAAAGGCAAGAAACATCGGTTGCAATTTGATTGCAACCAGGTTTTGTACAGTTTTTTAATCTTTCTTGAACAATTGAGGCAGAACCTCCAATTTGGTAACATCCAATTTCAATAGTTGCTTGATTTTCAAACGGTTTTACTTTTATGTCAGTTAAATTGTCATTTATTTTCTCGATTTTCGAACTTATTGTTATTGTTTGAATGTCTTGGTATAAGCATGTGAAAATCATAGCTAATATTTTTTCTTCATTTGTTAAATTCAATACACCTGTTTGCAAGGTGTTTGTACTTACTTCCTTTAATTGCGGTGATTTATAGGCATATGAAATTATCTCGTCTTTAATTGAAAAAGAAGTTTGAGGGTCATTTTCGAAAAATATTTTTTCTAATTTATCTTCTTTAGAAAAGTCGGCAATAATATTTCTATTTTGTAGATTCAATGTTAATCCAAAAAGAATTCTTTGTTCTGCATCTAATTTTATTACCGCTTTCTTTGTCTCGGAATTATATTCTACATAAATATTCCTAACACCTATTAAATTAGATTTCATAGGTGTTACTGTATTAACTATTATTTTAGAATTTATCCTATCAATTTTTTTATTACAAGATAATATTATGAATATCACTATGCATGTTAATGAAAGAGTAAGTGTTAAAATTTTATTCTTTTTCATCTCTCTAATTATTTTTAATTCCCTCCCCTGTCTAACACCATGGTTCGGATGTTCGGCGGTTTTATTGTCTTGCTGTTACTGCAAGGCCTCCAGTTTTAAGTTGTTAGCTTCTGGTCTGTATTTGAGTCACCAAATTTGCTTTCGTGCAAATAGTCGTCCTTTTTATTTTTGCCTGTGGCCAACAGTCATGGTAAAAATCTGGGACTAAAATCCAATGCTTTCGCAACGCGTTTTGTTGTAAGCGGGAATAAAACTAGTATGAAAATAATTAGAGAAAGAACCCTAAAGAAGGGGAAAAACACTGTATTTTTTGCAGGTGCAATTCATAGAGAATCTAGAGAGTTATTACTAAGGTACAATTGCAGCAAATGAAAACAATTCTCAACACAACAACCCCAATTAACCCAAATCCAATCCCTCTAAATTAAAATCTTTTGGATACTTGCCTTTAATGTGTCGGTAGAAATCTTTAATGGTATTGGCATCTGTAATAGGATTGCCTGTCATATAGAGTAAGGGGCCAAAGCCGGCTGTTTTTTTCTCGTAGTCTAAATAGCCCAATAGCACAGGTACTTTGGCATTTAGGGCTACATGGTAGAATCCGGTTTTCCATTTATCTACCCAGCTTCTAGTTCCTTCGGCCGGTATAAGCAACATGAGTTCTTCGTTTTGTTCAAATAGGTTTACTATATCGTCTACCAGTTTTGTTTTTTTATTTCGCTTAACTGCTATGCCGCCAATGCTTTCTAGTATTAATTTAAAAGGCCACCAAAACAATTCTTTTTTTGCTAAAAAACGTAAGGGAGTTTTTAGTTGATAGAATGCGGCTAGGGCATACACAAAATCCCAATTAGTGGTGTGTGGCGCTGCTATAATAACGGCTCTTTTTACCCCTTCTGGAAGTGGACCTTCAATCTTCCAACCATTTAGCTTAAACAACCAAACAAACAATTGGCGCATCTGAGAATTTTAAAACAAATAGAAATACTAGAATAAACCAAAAAGGGTTCCGTCTACTTTACTAATAATTTGTCCGAAGTCTTCTTCGTTTTCTGAAAACTTATTTTTATCGCAATCGATAATTAATAAAGGGCCTTCTTTGTATCCGTCTATCCAACGGTTATAGTGTTCGTTGAGTCTTTTTAAATAATCTAAACGAATATTTTCTTCGTACTCTCTACCTCTTTTTTGTATTTGTGATACCAAAGTTGGTACAGAACATTTTAAATAAATTAATAAATCGGGCGGCTGTACCATTGTTTTCAATGTTTGAAAAAATTGGTAGTAGTTGTCGAAATCGCGTTTGCTCATTAAACCCATCTCGTGTAAGTTTGGCGCAAAAATATTTGCATCTTCGTGGATGGTTCTATCTTGAATTACGGTTTCGGTTCCGTGTTGAATTTCTAATAATTGTGTTAGTCTACTATTTAAAAAGTACACTTGTAAATTGAAACTCCAGCGTGGCATATCTTCATAAAAATCCATTAAATATGGATTATGGTCTACGTCTTCGAACTGAGGTATCCAACGATAATGTTTGCTTAACATTTCGGTTAAAGTGGTTTTGCCGGCGCCTATATTGCCTGCAACTGCTACGTGCTTGGGTTTCTTTGGTTTTGCCATAACTATAAGTATGCTAATAGAGATAAGTGAACGAACTTAATGAAAAGTTTTTATTCAACGCAGATTATTAGAAATAACTAGCTTTCATTCATGCCAATAGCCGATCTTACAAGCTTTAGCGTTTCACTGGCGCTGGCCCTTGCTTTCTCTGCCCCTTGGTGTGTTATTTTGTGTAATAAGTCTTTATTTTCTTGAATATCTGCTGCTTTTGCCCTTATTGGTTTAATGAATTCTATCATATCGGCAGCCAATTGCTTCTTCATATCGCCATAACGGATAATGCAGTTGCCTTCGCTACTTGCATTAAAATCGTCTTCGAATTTGCCTACCACATCTGCGCCACTAACCAATCGCATCAATGTAAAAAGGTTTTCTACATAGTCTGGTTTAGCCGAATTTGGTGTGCTAGGACCCTGGTCTGTTTTGGCTTTCATGATTTTTTTGCCAATCAATTCGTCGGTATCGGCTAGGTAAAGCGTATTCATTTGGTTTTCGCTTTTGCTCATTTTGCCATTGCCATCTAGGCTGAGAATTTTTACAAGTTCGCCTCCATAATTAAAAGCCTGAGGTAGCGGTAACACATTGCCATAGCGGTGATTAAAGCGCTCTGCAAAATTGCGGGCCATTTCTAGGTGCTGTTCTTGGTCTTTTCCTACGGGAACTTTTACTGCTCGATGTATTAAAATGTCGGCAGCCATTAAAACCGGGTAGGTTAATAATCCTGCATTTACATTTTCTGGATTTAAACGTACTTTTTCTTTAAAAGTGGCGGTTTTTTCAAGTTCTCCTTTGTAAGCCATTGTATTTAAATACAAATAGAGTTCTGCAATTTCAGGTACATCACTTTGTACATATAAAGCCACTTTTTCGGGATCGAGTCCGCAAGCAATATTCTCTGCAACAACCCTGTTTACACTATTTCGCAGCTCTTTGGTATCGGGATGGGTGGTTAAACTATGCCAGTTTGCCACAAAAAAATAGCAATTATATTCATCCTGCATCCGCACATAATTGCGCATTGCACCGAAATAGTTTCCTAGGTGCAGAAAGCCTGTTGGCCTAATTCCACTTAATACAACCTCTTTTGCCATGGCACGAAGATAAGCAATGCTTTTAAGTTTATTGCATGGTCTGAACACTGCTTTGTAGTAACATTGCATAATCATTTAAAAGCACCCTTATCAGCCAAAATAATTACCTATTACAATCGCCCATTGAATACTTAAAAGGAGTAGGGCCTTTGCGTGCCGATATGCTTAAAAAAGAATTAGAAATTTTTACCTTTGCCGACCTCTTAAACCATTATCCCAACAGGCATATAGACAAAACCCAAATCAATAAAATCAGTGATATTGGGGCCAATACCGATTATATTCAGGTGGCGGGTACGCTGTTATTTTTTGAAATAATTGGCGAAAAAAGGTCTAAAAGATTGGTAGCTCAAATAAAAGATGCATCTGGTATTTTAGAATTAACCTGGTTTCAGGGAATTACATGGGTACAGAAAAATTTAATTGTAGGAAGTAAATACCTGGTTTTTGGAAAAACTGGTTTTTTTGGTGGCAAACCCCAAATTGTTCATCCAGAAATTGAACCTTTTGTTCCGGCTAAAGCAGACGGCAGATCTTTTTTAGAACCGGTATATCCTTGTACCGAAAAATTAAAAGCAAGGGGTTTAAATGGCCGACAAATTGGAAAGTTAACTTATGCCCTGATTTCTATTTTGCATCCCGATGAATTGGTTGAAAATATTCCGGAAAGTATTTGTAAACAATATGGTTTGATGGAACGCTACGAAGCGAATTGTCAAATTCATTTTCCTACTTCTGCAGCATCTTATGATAAAGCAATTGATCGATTAAAGTTCGAAGAATTTTTTATTGCACAAGTTCGATTGCAATTAACCAGGTTGCAACGTTATAGAGTGAGCAGGGCAGTAGTATTTGAAAAAGTGGGAGATGTTTTTAATACTTTTTATTCAAAATATTTGCCATTCCAATTAACTGGGGCACAAAAAAGAGTGATTAAAGAAATTAGAAATGATACTGCACGTGGGCATCAAATGAATCGATTATTGCAAGGTGATGTAGGCAGTGGTAAAACGATTGTAGCATTGCTAAGTATGTTATTGGCTGCCGATAATGGTTATCAAAGTTGTTTGATGGCACCTACTGAAATATTGGCCCAGCAACACTTTCAAGGCTTGGGCGAATTGTTAAAAGAAATGCCTGTTGAAATTGCATTGCTTACAGGAAGCACCAAAACAAAAGAGCGCAAAAGAATTTTACAAGGTTTATTAGATGATACGATTCATTTTGTGGTAGGTACACATGCTGTTATTGAAGACATTGTTCAGTTTAAAAATTTGGGGTTGGTAATTATAGATGAGCAGCATCGTTTTGGTGTTGCTCAGCGTGCCAAACTTTGGGCCAAAGCAACCCTGCCTCCGCATGTATTGGTTATGACGGCCACACCAATTCCAAGAACATTGGCCATGACTGCTTATGGCGATTTAGACTATAGTATTATGGATGAATTGCCGCCAGGTAGAATTCCTATTACAACAGTACATCGCTACGAAACTGCAAGGGCTAGTGTAATGGATTTTGTAAAAACAGAAATCACTAAAGGTCGTCAAGCGTATTATGTGTATCCCTTAATTGAAGAAAGTGAAACACTGAGTTACGAAGATTTAATGCAAGGGTATGAGCAAGTAAAAAGCTTTTTTCCAGAACCTGCTTATAGAATTAGTATGGTGCACGGACGTCAACCGAATGAACAGAAGGATACCAATATGCAACGCTTTATAACTGGCGATACACAAATTTTGGTGGGTACAACCGTTATTGAAGTTGGGGTGAATGTTCCTAACGCTTCGGTGATGGTAGTAGAAAGTGCCGAAAAATTTGGTTTATCGCAGTTGCACCAGCTTCGTGGTAGGGTGGGAAGGGGCACCGAAAAAAGTTTTTGCATTTTATTAACTAGTGCCCGAGTAGGCAAAGAAGCCAAGGAACGTATCAATATAATGTGTGCTACCAATGATGGGTTTAAAATTGCAGAGAAAGACCTTGAAATCCGCGGTCCGGGCAGCATTGAGGGTACCAGACAAAGTGGGGCACTCAATTTTAAACTGGCTAGTATTGTGAATGATAGAGAGGTATTAGAAAAAGCAAGAACAGCTGCAGAACTATTGTGTGAAGAGGATCAGGAGTTAAATATGGCAAAGAATTTGCAATTGAAAAATTACCTTCAACAGCAGAAAGGAAAAAATGGTTGGAGTAAAATATCGTAACTTATAATTAAATAATAAAATTGAGCGCTGTAACTAAAATAGGATTCATTTTTTTGTTGTCATTTTTTTGCCAGCAAGTTACGGCCCAAGGATACCTTGAATTTGTAGAAAACAAAGGTCAGTGGGAAAAACAATTAAGTTATAAAGGCGATTTAACAACAGGGGCATTTGCCTTAAAAAAAGATGGTGGCTACCGAATGCTATTGTATGATGTAGCCGAAATAAATGCGCTAAGTGTTCACCAAACACATGATGAATTAGTGGATAATAAAGATGGCCATGACGGCAAACAAAATATTCCTCGGGCAACAATTTTAGGAGCATCCAATACCATGCATTCGCATTTATACGATGTAAGTTTTTTAAACGCCAATCCTGCACCAATTGCTGTTCCTGATAAAGCGCTACCGAGTTATAATAATTATTTTATTGGCAATGACCCTAGCAAATGGGTATCAAATTGTCAATTGTATGCAGCTATTACTTACAAAGATTTGTATAAAAATATTGATGTTAGATACTATTCAGAAAACGGAAAATTAAAATACGATTTTATTGTACATCCGGGCGGCGATGTTAATCAAATTGCTTTATATTTTTCTGGTACTGATGGATTAAGTATTAAAGACCAAAATCTATTAATAAAAACATCGGTTCAAGAAGTGAAAGAGTTGGCACCGTATAGTTATCAATTAAATAATGCAGGGAAAAAAGAAATTTCTTGTAGTTATGAATTGAAAGGAAACATAGTACGGTTTCATTTAAACCAACCCATTAATAACAATGAAATATTGGTGATTGATCCATTGATATTTTCTACCTATACTGGCAGTACTGCTAGTAACTGGGGATACACGGCTACCTATGATAGCAAAGGAAATTTTTACGCAGGCGGCATTGTATTTGGAAATGGATTTCCTGCAAGTGTTGGCGCATATAGTAGCAGTTTTAATGGGCCAAACAATAATGGGTTTGATATTGCCATAATGAAGTTTAATGCTACTGGAACAAGTAGGGTTTATGCAACCTATATTGGTGGATCAAGTGGAAGCGAACAGCCGCATAGTTTGGTGGTGGATGCCAATAATAATTTAATCATTGCAGGTAGAACAAGTTCAAGCAATTATCCTGGTGCTAAATATGGTGTTGGTGGTGGTGGTTGGGATATTGTATTAACTAAATTAAATAGTACAGGTTCGGCTTTATTAGGCTCAAGAATTATTGGTGGATCTGGAGAAGACGGGGTGAATATCAAAGACAAAGAAATTTGTAAATCCTCAACGAATACCTTGGGTTGTACAGAATCCATCAATAGAAATTATGGCGATGATGCCCGAAGCGAAGTCATTGTTGATGATGCTGGAAATATTTACTTGTCTTCATGTACCCAATCTACCAATTTCCCTACCACTATTAATCCAGCCCAAGCAACTAATGGTGGTAGAAATGCAGCAACAGGTAGAGCACAAGATGCCGTTGTTTTAAAATTTGATCCAACCCTTACGAATGCTTTGTTCAGCACTTATTTGGGTGGTAAAGATGATGATGCGGCATTTGTATTGGCGTTGAATCCAACTAATAATGATATTTATGTAGCAGGAGCTACTGTGAGTAGTGATTTTCCTGGCAACAAAACAGGTAGTATTGCACCCGGTTTTTTGGGTGGATCCAGTGATGGGTTTGTTGCCATATTTGATAACAATGGGGGATTAAAAAAATCAACTTATTTTGGTACCACAGGAATTGATTTAATTTATGGTATTCAGTTCGATAAATTTTCTTTTCCCTATATTATGGGAACCACTACCGGTGATATTCCGGTGACTAATGCAGTTTTTAGTGTGAATGGTTCTAAACAATTTATAACTAAACTTTCGCAAGATTTAAATAGTATTATTTTCTCCACTAATTTTGGAACTCCTTCTGTTATTCCTAATATTTCTCCCACTGCTTTTTTAATTGATCGTTGCGAAAATATTTATGTGTCGGGTTGGGGAGGATTAGGCAACACTAATAGTAAAACACCACCCGATTATCCAAGTGCAGGTACCAAGGGTTTATTAGTAACACCCGATGCTGTTTTAAATAGTACGGATGGCAGTGATTTTTATTTTATTGTGCTTGAAAAAAATGCAAATAGTTTAAAATATGGTAGTTTTTTTGGACAGAATGGAGGCAATTACCCCGACCATGTAGACGGTGGTACCAGTAGATTTGACAAAAATGGAATCATTTATCAAGCAGTATGTGCCAACTGTGGTGGTGGTGCAAGATTTCCAACATCGGCAGGTGTTTGGTCGCAAACAAATGGGGCTTTAAATGCACAACAAGGTGGTTGCAATTTAGCCGCTATTAAAATTGCATTTAATTTGGCAGGAGTAGGAACAGACTTAGTAGCAACTATTAATGGACGCTCTCGCGACACTTCTGGTTGTGTGCCTTTAACGGTTGATTTTGAAGACTCTTTGGCCATGGGTAAAATGTATGTTTGGCAATTTAACGATGGCACAAAAAACGATACTACATTTATTCCTAAAATTTCGCATGTATTTAAAGCTGTTGGAACATATCGGGTAAAATTAATTTCTATAGATTCTTCTAGTTGTAATATTGCCGATTCATCTTACTTAAATTTACGGGTTAGAAATGACGAAGCTATAGTAGGATTTACAGCTTCTAAATTACCGCCTTGTGCTTCTTTAAGTTATGAGTTTACAAATATATCTACTCCACCTGCTACAGGAACTGCCAAGCCTTTTAAAGCGAATTCATTTTTATGGATTTTTGGTGATGGAAGCACACAGTTAACTGGCACGCAAACAATTGTTCATACTTTTTTAGCAGCGGGCACTTACGATGTAAAATTGGTTTTATTAGATACCAATTATTGTAATCAGTCTGATACTTTTACTTTACAAATTAGAATTTCACCGAATGTTGCAGCAAGGTTTACTACCCCTGCTTTGGGATGTTTGCCATATACTGCAAAATTTACCAATACCTCACTAGCAGGTCAAGATTTTATTTGGAATTTTGGCGATGGGTCTGCTTTAAATACACAAAAAAGTCCTAGCCATTTGTATGCAACTTTAGGGTCTTATTTGGTTACATTAATAGCTATTGATAGCAATACTTGTAATAAAGTAGATAGTACTAGGTTTACTATTACTGTTAGTCCTAAACCCATATCTGCTTATACTTATTCGCCTCAACCTACCGAGCCTAATGCGGCAGTTAGTTTTAGCAATAATTCATCGGGCGGTAATTTGTATAAATGGAATTTTGGCGATGGTGATTCTGTATTAACATCACAAAAATCAGCCATTGTTAAACATATTTATCCTGCAACTGGAACTTATAAAGCCTGTTTGGTTACTTATAATGCAGCAGGTTGTTCAGATACTGCCTGTCAAACAATTAAAGTAACAATCAATCCTATCTTAGATATTCCAAATGCATTTTCACCCAATGGAGACGGAAACAATGACATTATTTATATACATGGATTTGGAATAGCGCAAATGACTTGGCGGATTTATGATAGATGGGGTAATTTAGTATTCGCTACTATAAGTCAAACAGAGGGCTGGAACGGTATATTAAATGGAAAGGCATTGTCACAAGATGTATATCATTATACTTTGCAAGTTGAATTTAGTACCAAAGAAAAGTTATTAAAAAAAGGAGATATCACTTTGTTGAGGTGATAAAATATGAAGCATCTTTTTAAAATATTAGTCAGCATTTTCTTTTCCATTGTAGTAATCGCTGCAACCGGACAGGGCTTGCATTTTTCGCAATATTATAATTCTCCATTATTGGTTAATCCTGCTAATACTGGGTTTAATCCCGACTATGATTTTAGGTTAGGTGGTAATATTAGAAATCAATTTGCAAACCTTGGTACTGCCTATAATACAATGGGTATTTGGGGTGATGCGCGCATTATGCAAGACCGTTTTGAAAATGGTTGGATAGGTATTGGCGGTGCAATAATAAAAGATCTAGCAGGTGGCGCCGGAAGCCTTACTGCCACTAGTGCTACAGGCTCTATTGCATACCATCAAATGTTAGGATACAATAGTTTGTTGAGTGGCGGATTTAGTTTGGGATATGTTACTAAAACTATTGACCTTTCTAAACTTCGTTTTGATAACCAATGGAACGGACAATTTTTTGATATTAGTATTCCTGCAAATGAGCCCTTTGCTTATAATCAGGTAGGATACCTCGATTTGCAAGTAGGAATGAACTACGCTTTTTTTGCATCAGACAATGCGTATTTTAATGCGGGTATTAGTGTGATGCATGTAAATAGACCTAGAGAAAGTTTTTTTGATGCTAGCATTGCTAACAATCAATTAGACCC
>JAPLEL010000183.1 GCA_026391415.1 Bacteroidota bacterium | reverse complement strand
TTCAATATCGTCCACCGATGAAGTGTATTTAATGGTATGTGTGCCTGGTGCTGGATCAATTCTTTTTGAAATAATACTTAGGTCTTCGGGATGATTACTCGCTTCATTAACCCATTGCTTTTTTTGTTGAATAGCAGCAAGTACTTGTTCTGCTAAAGTGATTGCGGTTCCGCTTGGGGCATCTTTTTTTTGTGTGTGGTGAATTTCTTCCATCACTACATTGTATTCTTTGTGTGAACTCATTAATTGAGCCACATATTTATTAATTTCAAAAAATAAATTTACACCAATACTATAGTTACTAGCATATAATAGTGCACCTTTTTTTTCTTGACAAAAATTGGTAGCAGTTTCAAATTTATCTAACCAACCTGTAGAGCCACAAACCACAGGGACACCTAATTCTAGGCATTTCATTACATTTTCAAAAGCACTATGGGGGCCAGTGAATTCAATGGCAATATCAGCTTTAGATATATTTTCTTGATTAAAATCGGCAGCATTGTCTATATCAATTTTTAATACAATTTGGTGTCCTTTTTCTAGGGCAATTGTTTCAATAGCTTTGCCCATTTTTCCGTATCCAATCAGTGCAATATTCATGTGTTTATTTTTTTCAAAAGCAATTTAAAAAGGGGCTTAAATTTACTTTAGTTAATAATTTATAAGCGCTAAATATTAAGGAAGCGTATATAATTTATGTTCGTTTTTTTTCATATTTACAGTTAATGCAAAACCGGTACTTCTAGTGATAGGGTTGAATAGTGGTTTTACATTCATTGTTAAATCATTACTAACATCAAAATCTTTTAAATGGCCAAAAACAGTTGCGTCTATTACGTTTAAACCCCATGCAGCAATAAACCATAAAATAGAATAGTCTCTGTCTCGTCTAAACGAATTTCTATAATTCTGTAAAGAATTACTACTAAGTGGCTTTAATAATGGGTCCACTAAATTATAATCAGTACTATCCTTATTTATTTCTGCTTTGTATTTTGCTTCGTAAGCAAATTTTGTTTTTTTGTACCAGCTATTGTTGTAAAAGTATAAACTAACTGGAATAGCAATTACACCATAAGCAATAGGAATTTTCCAATATTCTTTGTTGTAAGCTTGCCCCCAACCAGGAATCATAGCAGATCGTCTGGTTGCTTTTTTTGGATCGTGTTTTTTAATGGTGCTGCTATCTTTAACTTTTGTTGGAATTGGTTTAATGACGCTATGACTGCTGTCTATTTGTGCCAAAGAACTACCACAAATAGTAAAAAGAAAAATAAACCATATAAAAAATAGATACACTTTCATTAGCTAACAATAATATTCATGGCATCTAGAATTTTATTCAACTCTTCTAATGAATAATATTCAATATTAATACTGCCCTGTCCATTTTTATTATGTGCCATTTTTACTTTGGCTCCAAAATGCGAACCTAATTGGTCTTCTATTCTTTTGTAGGCAGGAGGGAGCTCTGGTTTTGTAGTGGTTTTTGATCCTCCAGGTTTAGCAGCGGTATACATTTTACGAACCAGCTCTTCTGTTTGCCTAACATTTAAATCTTTTGCTTTAATTTCTTTAAAAACAAATAATTGTCTTTCAATAGTATCAATATTAACTAGCGCCCTGGCATGTCCCATGGAGATACTGCCGTTGCGAACTGCTAATTGAATGTCTGGTGGTAATTTTAATAATCTAATATAGTTGGTAACGGTACTTCGTTCTTTACCCATTCTCTCAGCTACTTGTTCTTGGGTATAATTCAACTCTTCCATCATGCGTTTGTAACTAAGGGCTACTTCTACTGCATTTAGGTTTTCTCTTTGTAGGTTTTCAAGTAAGGCAAGCTCTAATAATTGTTGGTCATTTGCTTGTCGAATATAAACAGGAATATCTTTTAATCCAGCAATTTTAGCAGCCCTAAATCTGCGTTCACCAGCAATTAATTGGAATTTGCCATTCGCTAATTTAGAAACAGTAAGTGGCTGAATAATATCATGTAATTTAATAGACGCAGCTAGTTCATTTAATGCTGCTTCGTCAAAATCTCTTCTTGGCTGTTTTGGATTAATTTCTATTTCAGTTAACATTAATCTTTTACTACCAGTAATTTCTTCAACAATTTGTGGTTTTAAACTGCCTTCGGTATTTTTTAAATCAGTATCAATATTTTGAAGTAAAGAGCGGATACCTTTGCCTAATAAATCGTTATTTTTTTTTGGTGTACTCATGCTTTGATAATAATTTGGAATGAACAATCAATTATTTTTTTTGATTGTATTATTCAATGATTCTTTCTTCGTTACTCATTTTTGTTAGTCCATTATTTTGTAAAATTTCTTTTGCTAAATTGAGGTAATTAATTGTTCCTTTACTTTCAGCATCATACAAAATAACTGGTTTTCCTACACTTGGCGCTTCACTTAAACGGGTGTTACGGTGAATGATAGTAGAGAAAACCATATCGTCAAAATGTCGTCGTACTTCACTTACTACCTGATTGCATAGTCTTAAACGGCCATCATACATAGTCATTAAAATTCCTTCAATTTTTAGTTCTGGATTTAGTCGGCTTTGAACAATTTTAATGGTGTTTAATAATTTTCCTAATCCTTCAAGGGCAAAAAATTCGCACTGTACTGGAACAATCACACTGTCTGCAGCTACTAAAGAGTTTACCGTAATTAATCCTAAAGAAGGCGAACAATCAATCACTATAAAATCATATTTATCTCTTACTACTTCTAATATACCTTTTAAAACATTTTCTCGATTAGGGTAATTAATCATTTCTATTTCTGCACCCACTAAATCAATATGCGAAGGCAATAAATCTAAATTAGGAATAGCGCTCTTTAAAATAACATCCAAAGCCGTAGAGTTATTTACCATACAGTCATACAAACTGTTGGTAATATTGTGTAGGTCGAAGCCAACTCCCGTGGTACTATTTGCCTGTGGATCGGCATCAACCAACAAGGTTCTGTGTTCCAGAACTGCTAAGCTAGCTGCAACATTAATTGCTGTGGTTGTTTTACCAACGCCACCTTTTTGATTGGCTATACCAATAATTATTGCCATAATATCCTCCGTTTGGCTGCTTTTAGGCAGGTCCGATTTTTAAAATTGTTAACCAATTAATGTTTTATCAATTTCTTTAAAGATCCTGAATTTATTACTTGGATGCCAAATAAACACTGTTATAGCTAGCGCTTACCCAACCAAAAAGCCAATTGTAAGTTTTAAATGTTAAAAAAGTCTTTTTTTGTGGGTATCAAATATAATTAAATGATTTTTGCCATCACAAAACAAATTAACGGGGTTTTTAACCCAAATTCAAGTAGATAAATTATGAGAAATGTGCGTACCTGGTGGATTATTGCAGCTATCATGCTGTTATTGGATTTTTACGTTTTTCAAGCACTGAAAACAGTGACGCAGAATGCATCCGAAAAAACAAGACTAGTTATTTATACCGGCTATTGGCTCATTTCTGGGGCCACTTTGGCATTAATATTATGTTTTCCGTATATACAAGGATTACAAACCTCCAAACTATTTCGTAATTACATTTTCGCCATATTAATAGGCTTATTCCTTGCTAAATTAGTTGGTGCCGCCATTTTTATTGTCGACGACCTACGTAGGGGTGCTTTTATGTTAGCACGTATGGTTTATCCAAACGCAGGTGCTAGTATCATTGGAGAAGGCAATGGAATACCCCGTTCTGTTTTTTTGAGTTGGTTAGGCTTGGGAATTGGCGGAACTTTATTTGGTACACTAATAGTTGGTTTTAGTAATAAGTATAATTACCAAGTAAAAAGAATTACGCTTAAATATTCAAATTTGCCTCTTGCATTTAGAGGAATGAAACTGGTGCATATCAGCGATATTCATAGTGGAAGTTTTCAAGATAAAGCGGCAGTGAACCATGGGGTAGATATGATTCTTAAAGAAAATGCAGATATTTTATTTACTGGAGACTTGGTCAACGACCGAGCCGATGAAATGAAAGACTATATGGATGTTTTTGGACGTCTTAAAGCGCCTCTTGGGGTGTTTAGTACACTAGGCAATCACGACTATGGCGATTATGTTGCATGGCCATCAGCTGCCGAAAAAACCGAAAACTTAAATAGTCTAAAACAGGTGCACCAACATTTAGGCTGGCGTTTATTAATGAACGAGCACGTTGTATTAGAAAAGGGAACAGAAAAAATTGCTTTATTAGGGATAGAAAACTGGGGAGCAAAAGGAAGGTTCCCTAAATACGGAAAGATGCACGAAGCTTTTCCGTGTACCGAAACTATTCCCTTTAAAATACTATTGAGCCATGATCCAAGCCATTGGGATGCAGAAGTAAAAACCAAATACCCGTCCATTGATTTAATGTTGGCTGGTCATACGCATGGCATGCAATTTGGCATTGAAAATCCTTACTTCAAATGGAGCCCAGTTCAATGGATGTATCGCCAATGGGCAGGTTTATATGAAGATGGCAAGCAAAAATTATATGTTAATAGAGGATATGGATTTATAGGATACCCAGGTAGAGTGGGTGTAATGCCAGAAATAACCGTTATTGAATTAGTTTAAATTAAGTTAAAACCTAGTTTATTTACTTATTTCAATCGGTTTATAAAATATTGGCACGTGTTTGGTGGTATAGTAATACTAAATCAAGCGTATGAAAAAGTCAATCTTATTTTTAGCAGTTATTTTACTATTATCAATTAGCAGTTTTGCTCAAGTAGGATTTCGTTTAGGGATAAAAGGCGGGGCTAACTTAAACCAGGTTTCTGGCGTTTCTTTTTCTGATGCGTATGCGCTATCATACCATGTTGGTTTATTCACTGAAATTGATTTTAATAAAAGACTAGGCTTACAACCAGAGTTGCTTTTGAATCAATCTAGTACAACTGTTGCTTCTGGCTTTGCAAGTATCTATCAAAACGTTGCAGCTTTAAATGTGCAAGACGCCAGAGTTACTTTAAATTATTTATCCATTCCAATTTTACTACGCTATAATCTAGGTAAACTTGTTACGCTTAATGCTGGGCCACAGTTTGGCATTTTAATGAATCAAGACCAAACCCTATTGAAAAATGGCACGAAAGCTTTTGCTGATGGAGACTTTTCTATGGTGGGTGGATTACAATTTAATTTAAAATTATTGCGTGTATACGGCAGGTATAATATTGGCATGAAAAATATTAATCAAATAGACCAAAAAGACAAATGGACTAATCAACAAATACAAGTGGGTATTGGTTTGCGTTTGTAATTATTTGATTTGTTTTTTAAATGCGGCTATATTTTTTTTGAATTTGGCTAGCGCTACAACTTGGTCATTGATAAAACTATTATCGGCCAACTTTCCTACAACTGCATCCATCTCTTCGGTAGAATCATATACCATTTGTCTGTAAGGATTTGCAAAGTCTTTGGCTTTTGAATCATGGATACCTTTGCTCATCCATTCTTTGGTTTGAACTACTGAATCTAGCAGTGTATTTAATTCTTGTGGGGTAATTTTTTTAGTGGGCTTACCAATTCTTTCGGATAAAACGGCGACTGCGTGTTGAAATTTTTGTTCAGGATATTTATTACCCATGGTTTCATAAAAATCATGCACTTCATCCCATGATTTAATTTTATTGGTATTGATTTTATTTTTTAATGAAGCTACTTCTGTTTCAGGCATTAATTGACCTCCCAAATTAATCCAACTATTTCTATTGATTTTTGTTGGCATAGCAGCTATTATTTCATTGAAGTTTTTTAAGCCCTGTTTTTTAGACCAATCCATTAAAGTAGTTGTGCCATAATAAATAATGAGGTCTTCAAAAATACGGTAGGCACGGAGTACTTTTTTATAAACAGTTTTTCTTTTACTATTTTCAAAATTCAAACCAAGAATCTCTAATTCATCTACAATAGGATTGCCTTCTGTTAATAGTTTTTTTCCAAGAACGGCTGCTTGTTCATCTGTAATTTTTTTTGTTTTATTTTCTTTAAGATGATAGGCTTTACCTGTAGCAAGTTCTAATAATTCTAAGGCATTGATTATTTCGTTGATGGTGTCTGGTGCCAAATAATTATAATCAATATATTGAATGCGTTCGGTTCGTTTGTCGCGGTCTACATACTTCCAGGCATTGCGTTCTAGGGCATACATATTATATAAAAACCAATAGCCTGGCATGACTATTAATTGGTCGTTACTGGTATCTATGCTTACCAAAGAAAATGGTGTTTGAATATTTAGTTCTGTAGGATAATCTCCTTTTGCTAATATGGTAAAACTGGCAAATTTTGAATTATGTTTAATGCTCACACACAAGCCTGGCCAAAAGCCTCTGCCCAATACTACTTCGCCATCGGCACCCCTGCTATTGTGGTTAGAGCCAATTGTTGCGCCTGCAGCAATATTACTTTGACCCATTACCAAAGCGGCACATAAAAAAGAATTATTATGGTGCTGTTCGTGTGCTGGAAATATTAAAGAATTTAATACTTCGCAACATGATATGGTTGCATTTTGGCCAAGATAAGAGTTAATTAATCTGGCGCCATATTTTAGTTGCGAATGGTCGGCCATTACAAATCTTACTGCTTTAATGCCATAGAAAAGTCGGCAGCCATATCCAATAATACCATTTACTATTTCACAGCCTTCTCCAATTTGGGTAGTGCCTTGTGGTCCTGAATTAATAGTTATATTTTTGAGTTTATTGGCGCCCTTAATATAAGCGTCTGAACCTATCCATACATCTTTAATAATACGGGTATTTTTAATAACAGTTCTGTCGCCAATTTTTCCATAATACCCTCTATGTGGTTTAAACTGGCGTGCAGTAAACTCATTGAATTTTTGTTGGAGTTGGTCGTCTTCTTTGTACTTGCTCCATAAATAGGCATCTCCTGGTAACATGCCTACAAAAGGCAATACTCTTCGGCCGGTGTTTTCATTACAAAGTTCTAGCCAAATTCTTACGTCTTCTCCTTCTCCTTCTTTTAAAATGCCATTACCAAATTTAGAGTGATTGGTAGTAACCATTTCATCTACGTTGGTAATAATTACTTCTGAGCCAATAATATAATGGGCTAAATAATGTACGTTATCAATCACCACATTGTCGCCAAAATCACAACTAATAATGGTAGAGTTATATAATCCTACGGGTAATTTTAAATCACTAAATCCTAAACAAAGTGGCTCTAATTTTCCAATTCTAACCAAGCCATAGAACTTACAATTTTTTACTAATTCGGGGTTGAATGCATCGGATACCAATAGCTTATTCCAATCATCGCTTGTATTTCTATTGCGAACCAATACTTCAATTTCATAGGCATTCAATTGTCGGTAATTAATACCATTACGATTTTGAATATTTCTTAAATAATATTCGTCTTTACCTTTTGGTAAAAAAGGCGCTTGAATAAAACCATATCCAAGTGAAAGAAGCGGTGTTTTAGAAATTATATTTTCTGGCATTGAATGCTATTATTATTGATAAAATATTAGCGTTGGCAACTATTCCACCGTAACGCTTTTTGCTAAATTTCTTGGTTTGTCTACATCAATTCCTTTAGCCAATCCTACATAATAACTTAATAATTGTAAAGGTATTACACTTAGGAGTGGGGCAATCACTTCGTCGGCATCTGGAACAAAAATAGTGTCGTCGGCCATGCCAGGAATAACGTCGTCGCCTGCTGTAGCAATAGCAATTACCATTCCTTTTCTTGCTTTAATTTCTTGTACGTTCGATACAATTTTTTCGTAGTAAGAATCTTTTGTTGCAACAAAAACAACCGGCAATTTATCATCTACTAAAGCAATTGGTCCGTGCTTCATTTCTGCAGCAGGATAACCTTCGGCATGTATATAAGAAATCTCTTTTAGTTTTAAAGCACCTTCTAATGCAATGGGAAAATTATAACCCCTTCCTAAAAATAAAAAGTCTGTTGCATCTTTGTATTTTTTGGCAATGCGTTCAATATTACTAGTGTCTTTTAATATTAATTTCACTTTTTCTGGAATAGCATGTAGCTCTTGCATCAAGTGTAAATAACGTTCTTCCGAAATAGTTCCTTTGGCAAAACCAATTTTTAAAGCCATCATGGCTAATACAGCCAATTGACCAGTAAAAGCTTTGGTACTTGCTACGCCAATTTCTGGTCCTGCATGAGAATAGGCGCCTGCATCACTTAGTCTAGCAATACTGCTACCAACTACATTCACTACGCCAAAAATAAAAGCACCTTTTTCTTTGGCACTTTCTAATGCCACTAATGTATCGGCTGTTTCGCCACTTTGAGAAATAGCAATAATTACATCGCCCGGATGAATTACTGGGTTTCGGTACCTAAATTCAGATGCATATTCAACTTCAACAGGAATTCGACACAGTTCTTCAATTTGGTATTCTGCTAATAAGCCAGCGTGCCAACTTGTTCCGCAAGCAACTATTAAAATTCTCTTTGCATTTTTTAACGCCTCCATATGATTTTCAACGCCGCTCATATTAATCATACCTTTTTCGGGAAACAAACGTCCACGCAAACAGTCAAAAATAGTATCGGGTTGTTCATATATTTCTTTGAGCATGAAATGGTCGTAGCCCCCTTTTTCAATGGCCGCTAATTCCATATCTAACTTGGTAATGAAAGGAGTTTGTTTTTCGTTACCTAAGTTTTTTAATATCAGTTCGTCTGGTTTAACTATGGCAATTTCATAGTCATTTACATACACCACTTCTTTTGTGTATTCAATAATTGGTGATGCATCGCTAGCTAAAAAGTGTTCCCCTTTTCCAATGCCAATCACTAAAGGACTTCCTTTTCTTGCAGCAATAATTGTTTCGGGATCGTCTTTAGAAATCAATAGAATACAATAAGCACCTACTATTCTTTTTAAAGCAATACGTAATGCTTCTTCAACCGTGCTATTATTGTTAATTTTAATGTCTTCAATAAAATTCAGCAGTACTTCTGTATCGGTATCACTCGAAAATGTATAGCCCTTATTTAGTAATTCTTTTTTTATTTGTGCATAGTTTTCAATGATGCCGTTATGGATCATTGCCAACTCGCCACTATTTGAAATATGTGGGTGTGCATTTCTATCACTTGGTTCTCCGTGTGTTGCCCAACGTGTATGCCCTATGCCAATATGCGAATGGAGATCTTTTCCAAAAACACTTTCTTCCATTTCTACCACTTTCCCTTGCTTTTTGTAAACGTTTAACCCATTTGCATTAATTAATGCTACACCAGAACTATCATAACCCCTGTATTCTAGCCTTTTCAATCCTTTTAATACAATTGGATACGCTTCTCTTTTACCTATATACCCTACAATTCCGCACATATATTTTTTATTGATTCAGATGGTAAAATTAATTAATTTGATTGAATATCAAGGTTTTAAAATGAGGTGTTGGTGAATGCAGCAAGAATATTCAAATTGGCATAAGAAAGTCTGCAAAAAAATGCTTGTTTTAGCAGACTATACTACTAATATATTGACAGGCGGTTATTTTTTTTGGGTATCTATGAATTTTATTAACTGATAAATTTTATTGTTAATGCTAGACATCGCATCAGTTAATGGTTTATACCAATTGTAGTTTGTATTAATCATGCCCTTATTTGAATCTTTATTTGAAATATCGGCTGTTTTGTCTGTTGGATCATTGTCTTGATATCTGAACCAATGAATTCCAATACAGTTTTTATTTTGTAAAAAAGACAAAATAAAATTTTGATAATGTATACCTCTGTCCTTTTGAGATTTCACAATCCAGCCTGCTCCTGATAAATTTTCCATATTAGCATCTTCACTTTTGGTATAGAACTCAGTTATCATAAATGGTTTTGATAGTGATGCCCACTGTTCATTTGATTTTTTATTTAAATCCCAAGATCCATAATAATTTATTGAAATTACATCTACGTATTTTTCAGCAGCACGAAGTACCTCAGGATTATTTTTTGCAGATGAATGTAACCTGCTTCCAAGGTATAGATGATTAGGATCTAATTTCTTTAATGCATTATTTACAATTTTAAAATAATTTTCAGCAACAAATCCTGAAAATCTATTTTCATCAATTTCAGTTATATTTTCTTTAGTGATATTATTTCTTTTTAACCATTCATTTGCTGCTTGAAATGCAGGATCATCATTGTCGTTAATTTTTAAAAATGTTGTTAATAATTTTTCTTGTAAGGGTAGTTCATTGTCTGAAAAATGCCCAAGTAAATTAGGGTCCTTGAATGTATCTTTATTTTCTAAAATCTTCTCATTACACCAAGCTGCAAATAATGGGTTAAAAACATTTGCTAAAACAGGATAATCCAAAGCATTTGTTTTTCTATTTTGTAAAAATGTACTCAATAAACTTAGTTGTGTACAATATATAAAATGTGATGTTGTTTTTTTATTGAAAGCAGTAATTGAATTAATATCAGACCATGAACCTGCACTATTGAAACCAAATGATGAAATATCTAAATGAGTTTTTTCTATCCACTCGTCAGTAGATTTAAAATTTTCATTAAATGCCTTAGTATTATTTTCGGACTTTCCAGTTCTGATACCATTTATACCTATATTGAAATAGGCGTTTCCTAAGGGGTCAGTAAATAAAAATCTGTCTTCGTTTTTACTAATTTTAAAATATCCCGATGCGTTGTTAGCAAAAAAGTTATTTCCTCCATAATTATCTCTAAGGTCATTTTCAGTTGAATTAAATCCTTTTATCATTTCAATTGAATGAGAAGTATATGTTTTCCAGTTGGAGTAGGTTACTTTTTTTTCTTTATCCTTGCTCCAAACTTTTGCTTGAACATTAATAGAGTCTTTGTATAGTAATGTTTGTGCATTCAGGTTTAAAAAAAATAACATACAATAAATTGGTAAATAGATACGCATGGGCTTTTATTTTTTAGGTGTATAGCATTTAAAAATAGAACTTCTTGCATTATTCTGACTTCTTTAAATGAAGCGTATTTTTTAAGATTTTAGTAAAAGGATTTAGTTTAATCGATTTAGTTTATTATTAGGCTTTAAAATTATATTCTAAATGCCTCAAACAATCTCCAGTAAAGCATTCTATCATTTTTTTCTTAATTCGAAATACCTACCTGAAATTCTACATCGTTTTATTAAAAAATAGGTAGTTTTATCTATTTTTATAATACTTTCACTCTTTATTTTGTGAATAATTAGTTAATTCAATCGATAGCCATGCTAATAAAAAAGCTAATACAGCTTACCTTTTTCTTATTTATTTCTACCACTTTATTTGCGCAAACAAAGAAAATTACTGGTAAAGTTATTTCTTCCGATAACACAGCTTTGCCAGGTGTATCAGTTTCGCTTAAGGGTACAAAAAATAAAGTTATTACCAATACTGACGGAAATTTTTCTATCGTAGTAAATGAAAAGTCTGTTAAAGACACACTTATTTTCTTTTCAATAGGGTATGTTAGTATAGAGCTTGGTTTGCAAAATCAAAACAACTTGCTTGTTACATTAAAACCAAGTACAAGCGATTTAGATGAAGTTGTTGTAGTTGGTTATGGCACACAAAGAAAAAGAGACCTTACAGGATCCATTGCTAAAGTTGATATTGCTGATTTGCTAAAAGCCCCTGTTCGTTCTTTTGATGAAGCATTAGGTGGAAGGGTAGCAGGTGTTCAAGTTACTTCATCTGACGGTCAACCTGGGGCTGCTGTTTCAATTGTAATTAGAGGAAACAACTCTATCACTCAAGACAATTCACCTTTATATGTTGTAGACGGATTTCCAATAGAAAATGGAAACAATAATTCAATTAATCCTGCAGATATTGAGTCAATAGAAATTTTAAAAGATGCTTCTGCTACCGCCATATATGGAGCAAGAGCTGCGAATGGCGTTATTTTAATTACTACAAAAAAAGGGGTAGTAGGTAAGGCAAAATTCAATTTCAATTCTACTTATGGGATGCAAGATGTAATTAATAAAGTATCTGTATTGTCTCCTTATGAATTTGTTAGATATCATTCTGAACTTAATCCTACTGGCACTGCTACAACTTACTTTTCTAATGGGAAAACTTTAAAAGATTATATAGGGTTAGATGGGGTTAATTGGCAAGAGGCCGTATTACAATCAGCGCCTATTTTAAATAATTCCCTTTCTATGAGTGGCGGAAATGATGCTACAAAATATTATGTTTCACTTTCAGGGTTTGGACAAGAAGGGGTGATTAAATTTTCTGGTTATGATAGGTATCAAGGTAGAATTAGATTAGATCAAGTAGTTAATTCTAAATTTAAAATAGGATTAAATGTTAATTACACTGCCTTAAAATCTTTTGGAACAATTTCTTCTGGATTAGATAATTCAAGTTCGCAAACAAGTAATTTAATGTTTGATGTTTGGGGTTATAGGCCCATAACCAATAACCCAAATTTTAATGTTAATACAGAAGATGAGTTGTTTGCTGGAGATCCAAATGATTCAAGATTTAATCCATATGAAAAAATTAAGTATGAATTAAGAAACAGATTTTCTAATACTATTTATAGCAATTTATCACTAGAGTATAAATTGCAAAAAGATTTGATTTTAAAATCAACCATTGGCTATACGCATGATGTTAATAGAGACGAAAACTTTAATAATAGCAATACGCCAGCAGGAAGCCCTACTACCGTTAGTGGCCGTGCAAATGGGGTAAATGGTTCTATTATTTATCAAACAACTAATAGTTATGTTTCTGAAAACACTTTAAACTATACTAAACGGATTAATAAAAACAATATTGATTTTGTTACAGGTTTTACCATGCAAGGGGTTAACAGATTTTCATTTGGATCTGCAGCAGCTAAATTACCAAACGAAGGCTTAGGTTTGTCTGGATTAGATGAAGGAACGCCTACAAAAATCAGTTCAACAAGAACAAATAACACATTAGCTTCTGCACTTGCTAGAATCAATTATAGCTATGACGGCAAGTATTTAGCCTCATTATCTTACAGGGCTGATGGTTCTTCTAAATTTTCTCCACAAAATAAATGGAGTTATTTTCCTTCTGCAAGTATTGCTTGGAGATTCAGTCAAGAAAACTTTATGAAAGACATTGCTTTTATAAATGACGGCAAATTGAGATTTAGTCATGGCTTAGTTGGAAATAACAGGGTGTCTGACTTTGCATATTTAACCACCATGAATTCGCCAATTACTATTTCTTATCCATTTAATGGAACCACAAATAGTAGTACAGTTCCATATACTTTAGGAAATCCTAATTTAAGATGGGAAACGACTACACAATCAGACGCTGGTTTAGATATAAGTTTTTTCAAAAGCAGGGTTACGCTAGGTGTTGATGTTTACAAAAAAGTTACCAAGGATTTGTTGTTATATGCAGATATGCCTACTTCATCTGGTTTTGCGAGTGCCTATAAAAATATTGGTTCGGTTGAAAACAAAGGTCTAGAAATTACACTTGGAGCAAAGATTGTAAATAGAAAAAATTTCAGTTGGAATACTTCATTCAATATTTCATTCAATAGCAATAAAATATTGAGTTTGAACGATGGTCAAGAAGCCTTACTAACCACCATCAATTGGGACAACCAATGGCGAAGCAGTCCTGCATACATAGCTAAAGTTGGTCAGCCAATTGGACAATTTTATGGGTATATCTGGGATGGTTTATATCAAACAAGTGATTTTACTGTAACACCTTCTGGCAACTATGTACTTAAAACAAATATTGCCTCAAATACAACTACTGCATCAAATAAAATTCAACCTGGGTATATTAAGTATAAAGATTTGAATGGTGATTTAGTAATTAATGACAATGACAAAACAATCATTGGTAATGCTACTCCAAAGTTTTTTGGTGGGTTTACAAATAATTTCAAATTCAAGCAATTAGACCTAAACTTTTTTATCCAATATTCATACGGAGGTCAATTATTAAATGCTAACAAATTAGTATTTGAAGGTAATTCAGGAAGGTTGTTTCAAAACCAATTTACTACTGTTTTAAACAGGTATACAATTGCAAATCCTAATAATGAAATGTATGTTGCAGGTGGAGATGGAGATAAGGTGTATTCGTCAAGGGTTATTGAAGACGGATCATATGCAAGACTAAAAACGGTTCAAATTGGATATACATTATCTAATAAATTTTTGAAGAGAGTGCAAATTCAAAGCTTACGTTTTTTTGCATCTGCACAAAACTTAATCACCATTACTAATTACACAGGTTACGACCCTGAGGTTTCGGTATATAATTCAGCATTAACACCTGGATTTGATTATTCTGTATATCCAAGAGCTAAGACAGTTACTGTTGGAATTAATTTAAATTTTTAAACAGATAGAAATATGAAAAATAGATTTATATACTTTACACTTTTCTCTTTATTTGTTTTATTAAACTTTTCATGTAAGAAATATTTAGATACTACACCCTCGGATGTAATTGTCCCTGAAAAATATTACGCAACTCCTGCTGAATTAAATGCAGCAATTGCTGGGATATATAGTTCATTAGCGCAAGACGGAACTTATGGACGTAATATTCCAATTGAGCTAGATATGGGTAATGATGAGGCACAGTATAACAATAGAAATAATAATGTTAATGTTACTTCATTATATGATTGTCAGGCTTCTACTAGTATTTATTCGGATTGTTGGTCTGCATTATACCGTGGAATAAATGCAGCTAACTATTTGCTATCTAGTATTGGGGATTCTCCTGTATCAGACTCCTTAAAAAGAATTGCCATTGGGGAAGCTACTTTTTTAAGAGCATTTAATTATTTTCAACTTGCTACAAGATATGGTGCTGTTCCTTTAATTTTAAAGCCAACTACGCAGGTGGGAGTTACAAACTACGCTAGAAATCCACTGCCCGAAGTTTACAATCAAATCATTGCAGATATGAAATCTGCAGAATCAAAAGTAAATACCTATACTGTTAATGGATCACCATCGCATGTATCTAAAACTACTGTACAAGGGATTCTTGCTAGAGTATATTTAAAAATGGCAGGAAGACCATTGACTTTAGGAAATGCCATGTATGATTCTGCTAGGGTTTGGGCAATGAAAGTAGTAAGTTCTGGCACGCATAGTTTAAATCCAAGTTATGCGCAAGTATTTATTAACCACTCCAAAGATGCATACGAAAATGTGTACAAAGAAAGTATGTGGGAGATAGAATTTACAGGAAACAATACGCCCGTAGGATCAATGCCTCCAGGTAGCAGATTTGCGTGTCAATTAGCCATGCGCTATACAGGTACAGACCCTAATCCATTAGTCGTATATGGTTATGGTTCTTATATTCCAACAGGTAATTTGTATGATATCTATCAAAAACTCACTGCTAGTGATACGTTAACTAAAGGCGTGGATGTTAGACGCAATTGGAATATTCCTACGTTTACCTATAGTGCCAATACAAACCCAAGAACAGCTGCACTAACACCTGCATCAACATGGGATAGAGATTGTGGTAAATGGAAAAGAGATGAGGAGGTTATTATTCCAAAAAATAGAGACTGGGGCCCAAC
>JAPLEL010000132.1 GCA_026391415.1 Bacteroidota bacterium | reverse complement strand
GTCACCAACCACCTCAACAAAGAATCAATAGAGCAATATCAAGCAGAAGAACGCACGCAAATGGCTTTCAGATTATCCTCTGCAAAATACCGCGTAAAAGAATTATTAGACATCATGAGTGGTGATGCTATTTCTAAAGAAGAAAAAATTACACAACTAAAAGAAGAATTGGCAGAGCTATTTCAACAACCCCGTTTTTTATTAGCAACTACCATGGGACAAATTGTAAAAATGCAACTGAAACACAGGCTAGCAAACAGTTTAGCGCTTATTCCAAAAACAAATATTCGAGTAGCTGATTAAAACACAATTGGTTCAGTAATTACCCAAGCCAAACTCATTTGATCCATAATTTTATAATTCAATCCAAGCGCTGTTTCGAAATTATCTTTTTTAAAACTAGCATATAATACGCCTGATTTTTTTAATTCAAAAGCTTGTATTTGCATGGCTTCACTAAAATCAATATCGCCCCTTCCCCACCATTTAAACATCGCTTCTTTAGCACTCCATAAAAGGGTTAATAATTCCGTTTGTTTTTCAATGGGGTAATCGTTTACAAATGCTTGTTCTATTGCATGTAAATATTTGTGCTTGATTTTGTGCACCCGTTCAGTAATCATTTCAATATCAATTCCAACTGCTTGATTTTTACTTACAATAGCAGCAGCAAAATCAGCACAGTGCGAAATTGAAAACTGGTATTGCGCAACTGGTAAAAAAGGCTTTCGAGTTTCGGCTATTTCAATAGCAGTATGCGGAAAATCTGCAAACAAAAAAGGCAACAAATACCTACCTGCCAAATGTTGCAAACGTTTATGCGGATGCGATATAGTAGTACTAATAGTAACCAATTCTGAATAAAACAGCTCTGGTTCTTCTATTTTCCAAATGGCTAATTTAGAAGATTGGTTAATATTTTGTTGAAAAAACAATGCCACGGTGTACTTTTAGATTTTACATTGCAGAATTAAGATTTATTTGCATCCAAACCATAATTAAACCTAGAATGATATTATCAGACAAGCGTATTTTAGAAGAGATAGACAAAGGAACGATTAAAATTGAACCTTATAACCGCGAAGATTTAGGTAGCAATAGTTACGATGTGCACCTTGGTAAAAATTTGGCCACTTACGATGATAACCTTTTAGACGCCAAAGCGCACAACACTATTTCGCATTTTGAAATACCCGATGAAGGATTTGTATTGGAGCCCAATGCCTTTTATTTAGGCGTTACTGAAGAATACACTGAAACCCATGCGCACGTACCTTTTTTAGAAGGCAAGTCGTCTACAGGCCGCTTAGGTATTGATATACATGCCACCGCAGGTAAAGGTGATGTTGGTTTCTGCGGCAACTGGACTTTAGAAATTTCGGTAAAACAGCCCGTTCGTGTTTACAAGGGAATGCCTATTGGTCAATTAATTTATTTTCCTGTTGACGGCGAAATTGAAGTGAAATACAACCAAAAAAAGAATGCCAAATACAGTGGTCAACCAAATATGCCTGTAGAAAGCATGATGTGGAAGAATAAGTTCTAATTAAATACCACCGTTTTTTTGTTGATAGGCAATCAACCAACCAATTACTTCATTGTAGCTATCAATTCCTGCTGCCTGTTTGTTTAACTTAAGGTATTGGTCGTACATACTAGTGACTGCTGGCGAAAGCCTGTTCTGGCGTTTTTGAAAGAATGCCCGAATTGCTTTTCGGTCTTTAATAACCAACCGGTCTAGGTGCGTTCGGTTATAAAGCAAGGTTGCTTCAAATGCTTTAAAATCTTTCTCCTTACCAAATAATACTATTTCCTCACCTTGGGCATAGGTAAATAATTCGAGGTAAGCAGAATAGCGGAAATACAAATCTTTCGACGCTATTGCGCTTAGATATCCCACAAAATTGGCTTCACTTTCACTAGCATATCCCAATTGGTGCGCCATTTCGTGACAAGTGATATAAGGAATAAGCACATTTGGAATATCAGATCGCACCTGTGCTTCACCTGATATTGGGTTAAAATAACCCGTAAAACCTATATAATCTCCTAGCACACTATACAAACTCTGCTTTACACTAGGTTGGGTATAATTTAAAAAAGGCAAATTAACCGAAGCATGCTCATAGCCTTTTACAGCCTTTTGAGTAATTGATTTTAAACTAAAATCAGGTAAAACTGAGTCCTTAAACTGCCTTCTACAGGCATTTAAACTGTCAATTAATTGGTGGGTAATTGCAACCACCGCTTCTTTTGAATACAGTTTGGGCGATAAAGCCAATTGATGAGCAATGCCCAATCGATCATAATTTAATCCCCAAAAAAGCTTAAAAATAAGGTAGCACCATAATCCTGTTTTGAATATTTTCAGGGCTATTCCTTTTAGCAACTGCTTGCCAAATAATTCTTTTTTAATACACAATAGCAATTGTAAAAACTTGTATATCAAGTAAATAAAAATAATAATATACCCAATATCCCCTATACTAAAAGAAATAATCCCTGTTAAAAACCTAAGCATTTTTGCCAAAACCGGGTAGATTCCTACCGAATAATAGGTTTCAATTTGTTGAGGAAAATAAGACAAAACGAATAGCAACACACAAGCCATCAGCAATAATCCGAGAGAAATCCATCTATTTACAGTTATCTTCGCAACGGTCTTCATGTTACAAATTTGCATTTTATATTGATAACCTAGCACTGATAAAAAATCAAAAGCATTTTGCACTGATTTTACTTTGGCAGTTACAGGGATATGGAGTACCTTTGCGAGCCTTAAAAAAAGGGATATGAGTCATCGGAGGGAATTTGAGATAGCATTTGTGGGATTGAAACCCGGTAATCATATATTCGAATATCGAATAGACGATAAGTTCTTTGTACCATACGGCGAGCAAGATTTTATTAATTGCACCGCAAACATTAAATTGAATCTAGAAAAAAATGCTGGATTCATGTTATTAAAATTTGATGTAGACGGCAAGGCAGAAGTAAATTGCGATCGCTGCGGAAATACACTACCCATGCAGCTTTGGGATGAGTTTACCCTCATTATAAAGTTAGTTGAGGACCCAGAAAAGATGAACGAAACAGAGGAAGATCCCGATGTTTTTTACATCAGTAGAGGAGAATCACATTTACATATTGCAGACTGGATATTTGAGTTTGTTAACTTGAGTTTTCCATTACAAAAAATGTGTTCAGAATCAGAAATGGGTGGACCAAAATGCAATATAGAAGTGCTAGCACAGTTGAAAAAGATGGCAGAGCAAGCACTAACAGAGTCAAATACGGTTTGGAAAGGGTTAGACCAATTTAAACACTTAGATTAATTTTTTTGATATTATAAATTTCGAATTATGCCGAATCCTAAACGCAGACATTCTCAGCAACGTAGCGCAAAGAGAAGAACACATTACAAAGCTCAGGAAGTTACCCTAACTAAGGATGCAACAACTGGCGAAACCCATGTACGCCACCGTGCGCACGTAAGCGAAGGGAAATTGTTCTATAAAGGAAAACTAGTAGCTGAAAAAGCTCCTTTGAAAGCGTAACCTTTTTAGTTAAACTTTTACCTTACTTAGCCGCGCATGAATATTGGACTAGACATGATGGGTGGAGATTTTGCACCGCTTGAAGCAGTGAAAGGCTTGAAAAAATTCCTGTCTGCTAATTCCCATGCTGTTACCATATTTTGTATAGGTGATGAAGCTTTAGTACAACCGTTATTGGCGGAGTATGAGGTTCTATCACCTAATATACATTTGGTACATGCCTCAGAAGTTATTGGCTACAACGAACATCCTACAAAAGCACTCAAAGAAAAAACGCAATCATCGATTGCTATTGGCTTTCAACTATTAGCTTCTGGTAAAATTGATGCATTTATAAGTGCAGGAAATACAGGTGCAATGCTAGTGGGTGCTATGTTTACCATTAAGGCAATTGATGGTTTAATAAGACCATGTGTTTCTGGTATTCTACCAAAGTCAAATGGCGAAACAGGAATGATTTTAGACGTTGGTTTAAATGCCGATTGTAAACCAGAGCAATTAAATCAGTTTGCTACATTAGGTAGTTTATACGCCCAATACATTTTAAATATTCCCAATCCTAAAATTGGATTATTGAATGTTGGCGAAGAAGAAGGCAAAGGAAACCTATTGGCACAAGCCACCTTCCCTATCTTAAAAGAAAATACTAGTATTAATTTTGTTGGAAATATTGAAGGCAGAGACCTTTTTGGAACCAAAGCAGACGTAATAGTTACCGATGGATTCACCGGAAATATTGTTTTGAAAATGGCGGAAACAGTATATGACTTAGCCGAAACCCGCAACTTCCACAACGACGAATACTTTAACCGTTTTCATTACGAAAACTATGGCGGGTCTCCAGTGCTTGGAGTGGCCAAACCTGTTGTGCTTGGCCACGGTATTAGCAGTGCCAAAGCATTTACAAAGATGATTCAGTTAGCTACCCAAATGGTAGAAACGGATGTTTGCGCTAAAATGGCGGAAAGCTTTAAAGCGTCTTAAAATCCTCCTTTTATTTTTCTAACTTAATTACCCGTTTTAATAAATTTAATGCTGTGGATGCAATTGGGCCATCTCAATACAAT
>JAPLEL010000174.1 GCA_026391415.1 Bacteroidota bacterium | reverse complement strand
GGGTATTAAAAAAGTGCAAGAAACTGCCTCTGAAGTATTTTTATCGGTGGGGGCTGGCGAAAATTGGCATCATTTTGTAAGTTACTGTGTTCAGAAAGGATGGGGTGGTGTGGAAAATTTAAGCCTTATTCCGGGCACGGTGGGTGCAGCTCCTATTCAAAATATTGGAGCTTATGGAGTGGAGGTAAAGGATTGCATTGAATCGGTGAAAGCCTATGATGTGTTGACGTCTAGATTTGTAACCCTTAATAATAGCAGTTGCAATTTTGGCTATAGAAAAAGCCTATTTAAGCATGAAAAAAATAGATATATAATTACTTCTGTACAATTTATTTTACAAAAGCAACCCATTTTTAGAACCGAATATGGTGCGATTAAGGAAGTATTACATCAAAAAAATAATAAACAACCAAGTGTTCAAGCTATTTCTAATGCGGTTATTCAAATTAGAACAGAGAAACTACCAGATCCAAAAAAAATTGGCAATGCGGGCAGTTTTTTTAAAAACCCCACCGTTACTAAG
Source organism: Bacteroidota bacterium (assembly GCA_026391415.1). Classification (GTDB taxonomy): domain Bacteria; phylum Bacteroidota; class Bacteroidia; order Chitinophagales; family Chitinophagaceae; genus Sediminibacterium. The sequence continues at coordinate 45,863 of JAPLEL010000174.1, read as the reverse complement.
TTGGAATTTGAAAATTTAATTACAAAACATCCAAAAATGAGTGCTTTTCCAATTTCGGACGATATCTATAAAATTGCGGCAGGTTGGCTAATTGAAGCCTGCGGTTGGAAGGGTATTAAAAAAGGAAATGTTGGCTGTTACGAAAAACAATCTTTAGTGATTGTTAATTACAATCATGGCACTGGTAAAGAAATTTACCATTTCTCAGAAGAAATTATTCAATCTGTACATTTGAAATTCAATATCCTACTAGAAAGAGAAGTAGTAGTGTACTAACTGCTCATAAATACCACTTACCATTCAATTTAATAGGTTACATTCCATTTGGCTTTTGTGGAATTACATATTCTGAGTTTAGAGAAAACAGATAGTCCGACTAATACTGTATTTTCGTAATGCAAATAATTTAAATAAAATGAGTTCGTTCGAAATCATCGGAGGCAAAGCACTTAAAGGAAATATTACGCCACAAGGTGCTAAAAATGAAGCCTTACAAATTTTATCTGCTGTAGTGTTATCGGCTGAAACCATTACAGTTGCTAATATACCAGATATTGTAGATGTAAATTTATTAATGGAGTTATTAGAAGCAATGGGCGTAAGTGTTGAAAAATTAGCAGTAGGAGAATATCGTTTTAAAGCAGATAAAATTGATCCTACTTATTTAGCATCTGATGATTTTAAATCAAAGAGTGGAAGGTTGCGGGGTAGTGTAATGTTGGCGGGTCCTATTTTAGCTAGATTTAAAAAAGCATATTTACCAAAACCAGGCGGAGATAAAATTGGAAGAAGAAGATTAGATACCCATATCATTGGATTTGAAAAATTAGGTGCTACATATGCTTATGATGATAGACTAGCCTGTTTTACTTTAAGTGCAGAAAAGCTAGTTGGTAATTATATATTATTAGAAGAACCTTCTGTAACAGGAACTGCTAATATTGTAATGGCTGCTGTATTAGCGGAAGGCGTTACTAGTATTTACAATGCAGCATGTGAGCCTTACTTGCAACAACTTTGTTTGCTTTTAAATAATATGGGAGCTAAAATTACGGGTATTGGCAGTAATTTATTATGTATTGAAGGTGTTGCAAAATTAGGTGGTGCTTCGCATTGTATTTTACCAGACATGATTGAGATTGGATCTTTCATTGGACTTGCTGCGATGACAAAAAGTGAAATCACTATTAAAAATGCGGGGGTCAAACACTTAGGTAATATTCCTGATAAATTTCGTTTATTAGGAATTGATTTTACAATTATAGAAGATGATATTTATATTCCTGCTCAAGATATTTATGAAATACAAACTTTTATGGATGGCGGTATATTAACTATTTATGATAACCCTTGGCCTGGTTTTACTCCCGATTTATTAAGTATTGTTTTAGTCACAGCTATACAAGCAAGAGGTAGTTTATTGATTCACCAAAAAATGTTTGAGAGCCGTTTGTTTTTTACTGATAAACTAATTGATATGGGTGCGCAAATTATTTTGTGTGATCCACATCGTGCCACGGTAATTGGGCTAGCGCGTAAATATCCACTGCGTGGGATTACAATGAGCAGCCCTGATATTAGAGCTGGGCAAGCTTTGTTAATTGCAGCACTTAGCGCAGAAGGTAAAAGCACAATTCAAAATATTGAGCAAATAGATAGAGGGTACCAAAATATCGATACTCGATTGCAAACATTAGGTGCTCAAATAAAAAGAGTCTAAAAAACTTATTAGCAATATCTATTTAAAGTGTCCAAAAACATAGGTCACACGATACAGTATTTTATAATTGGCTTCATTTTTAAGCTTATTTGACCGATTATTTTTACAAAAAGGTCTACTCATCTACATTTTGGCTCATTATTAGTGTTTAAATAGTTTCTTTGCTGCAATCACGAAATAAATGTTCAAATTTCTACTTTCCATTTGTTTTATTGGCTTTCTAGCATCTGTTTCGGCACAAGGTATTGTTAAGTCTAAAACGCTAACTGGTAGCATATTGGGTAATGTACTAGATAGTAAATCTGGCAAACCATTAGCATCTGCCGGTATTCGTTTGCGTGGGCTCAGGGACTCTGCAGTAGCTATAAATCTCGTAGCAGACAAAAATGGCGGGTTTGATTTTCAAAAATTGATTCTAGGATTTTATAAATTATCCATTAGTGTAGTTGGCTTTACCAATACAGATATGGATAGTATTCATGTGTATTTAGATAGGTTAGATATTAATTTAGGGGATATTAAACTGAATGAATCATCAACTGCTTTAAAGGAAGTGATTGTTTATTCTGAAAAGCCATTAATTGAAAATAGGGATGGTAAATTAATATTTAATGTTGCAGAAAGCCCTCTGAGCAGCGGGACCAGCGCTTCTGAAATGTTACGTAATCTTCCTTTAATGAATATAAATCCTGATGGCACTTTATTAATGCAAGGGAAAGTACCGCTTATTTTAATGGATGAAAAACCGGTGAATTTAAGTGGTCAACAATTAGCCGATTTGCTGGAAAGTCTTCCTGCTAATGTTGTTGAGAGAGTTGAAATTATGAGTAATCCTCCTCCAGAATATGCAACGTATCCTGGCGGTGTGATTAATATTATTACCAAAAAAGGCAGGGTAGGAATTTATGAAAGGATTGGATTGACTTTTGGCTCAAAAGGAGAGAAAGTCATTTCGGGAAATTTCAATTATCGTAGCAGTAAACTTAATTTAACTTCAAGTATAGGTTTGGGTAATGCAGAGGTAAGAGGTAATTCTTATTCGCATAGACAGAATATTTACAAAGACTCAGTTAACTATTTTTATACCAATACTGCTTTTGTTAATCGCAATACATATCCTAATATGCGTGTTCAAGCCGATTATGATTTTAATAAAAAAAGTTCGGCAAGTATCGTTTATCAAGGTAATTTGAACTATTACAAAAACCATTCAGATATTGTTTCGTCTAACCTTGATAGTAATTTTCGTGTATATAAAGGGAGTACTAGAACTAACCAATACAATGGGGATGGATTTAGTCATGCTTTTTCAGGTTCTTATCAATGGAAAGGAAAAAATCCTGTAGAAAAGTTACAGCTATGGAGCGGGTTAAGCTTTAGTAAAAACAATAACGATAGAGATTTTTATCAGCAGTTTTTGCAGTCTAATTTTTTACCTACTGGGTTAGATTCTACTCAATTGCAGCTTACAGATAATTATATTCGTTCATTTTATTTTAATAGTAATTATAACAAGCCATTAAATGATACAGGCACAATCTATTTATCTACGGGCGCTTCTTATACCAATAACACATATCATAATATTTTAAGTACAAGTTATTTGCGAAAGGTGGATAGTACTTATATAGGTAATGATTTACTTAGTAATAATTTCTATTTTCATCAATCAATTATTACACTACGTGCAGCATTAGTAGTGAGTTTGCCTTTGCACTGGAGGATTATATCTGGTATTCAGGCCGAGCAAACACTATCTGATTTTCAATTTATTAAAGGAAATTCTGCAGATGCGAATAATACTTATTTGCGTTTTTTACCAAATATTACATTACGTAAAGAGTTTAACAAGGAATTTAATATTTCATGGGTTTATAGAGCCACTATTCGAAGGCCAGGCATAATAGAACTCAATCCTAATATAGATTACAGTGATCCTTATAATATTCGATTTGGCAATCCAACAATTACGCCAACGCTAACGGATAATTATGATATTAATGTAGCGTATGTTAAATCTAAATTTAACATTAATGCTAATATTGGTTATAACCATATTAAGAATGTATTTAATTCTATTCGAACATTAATTGATAATGGAAAAACACAAACTACGTATCAGAATATTTCTGATCAGGATGAATTTTCTGGTAGCTTATGGACGGGTATTACAGTAACTAGAAAGTTTAAATTGAATATTAGTGGTGGCTATATCTATTATAAATACAGCGATAGAGAAAAATTATTATACCGCTACATAGATGGCACAACTGAATATGCAACACTGAATTACTCATATACCCCTAATAATTTAACCATTATAGAAGCCAATAATCGGTATAGCAGTTATGTTAATCCGCAAGGCAAAAGTCATAGTAATATTAATATTAGTATTAGTGCTATGCATAAGTTTTTTAATAAAAGATTAGTTGTATCAATTGCTGCTATTGATCCTTTTGGATTACAGAAATATGATGGTTTTTCTGCTGGCACTAATTTTAAAATTGAAAGCCATAGTGAGAGTAATACACGAAATTTTCGTTTGTCTGTAAGTTATCAAATGAGTAAAACAATGATTAAAAGCAAGCTTGATAGTAAGCAGAAAAAAGAAGCATTGGATAAGTTGAGAAAAAAATAGAATTAGTATCACTTAGTACACTCCTGGTAAAATAAAAAAAAGCAGACTTTTAAGAAAAGTCTGCTTTTTTTTATTTCTTTTTATTTAGAATTTTAATCCAACAGTAACGCCATAGGTTTTTGGATTGCCTAAATGAGCTGCTCCAAAATCATAAGCGTAACTGACATAGTTTTTATCGGCCAAATTGCGTCCCCAAAACTTCACAGACCACTTACACATGTTCAATGATACACTACTATTAAACAAACTATAGGATGGCTGAGAAAGTTTATTAGCTAGGTCGAAATATTGTTCGCCTATGTAGCGCCACTCGCCACGAATCTTTACTTTTATTTGTTGTTTTTTACACAAAACAAATCCGTATTGAGCCGCTAAATTCGAATTGATATCGGGAGTAAATATTTGCTTATTTCCAGCAAGGTTTACTACCGATCTATTTTGTGCAAGTTTCAATGTTTGATAGCTTGCATTCGTGTATCCAAAATTATAATCTAATTCAAAATTATTCCAAATGCTTCGGGTTTCTAGTTCAATGCCTTTACTCGTTAAGCTACCTGTGTTTTTGGTAATAGTTATTGCATCGGGCAGTACCAAGGTAGGTACTTGTGCATCGCTAACTGTGGTATAAAACGCAGTAAAATTTAACATCAAGCGATTGTTGTAAAACATATTTTTAATACCAAGTTCAAAATTGTTGCTATACTCTGGTTGGTAAACATACATAGCTGGTTGAGAAGGATCGGAAGATAATTGAGTTAAACCTCCAGCACGAAATCCTTTGCTATAATTTGCAAACAATAAATTGTTTTCTAATAGTTGGTAGCTAAGCGCCAATTTAGGAGATACTGCGTGGAAGTTGGCACTTGCTGAAGTATCTGAACGAAAGTTAAATATGGGATTTGGATTTGGATCTTTTTGGTATTCACCAAGAATTGATTGGTTCTTATGTTCTAAATCGTATCGGAGTCCTGCAGTTAACTCAAGCTTTGGTGCCAAAACATAAACGCCTTGCATATAAGCTGCAAGTCCATCAGTGACTGCTTTTGTACTCGTAATCATAGAGAAGTTAATACTTGGGGACCCAACAAAAGCAGCATCTTTTCCAAATCGGGTAGCTTGTTTGTTTGGATTGTTTTGGTGGAAAAAGTAAGTACCTGCCATCCACCTAAATTTTGCTTTATTGTTTGCTGAATTCAATTTAAATTCTTGCGTAAAAACTTTTACATTATTCCAATCCTTGCCATAATTATTTATAATGGTGATGCCATCAATAGTAGAGAAATCTCCATCAATAGGTGTATTATAATAACGGTAGTTCGATTGGTAGGCAGTTTGTGAATTGAAATGTATTTTTTTGCCTATATGGTTTGCAGATATTGAGGCATTAAGTGTATTGTCAATTAATTGTGTAATTGCATTTTGGCTTAATTTAAATGGATTGTTCAATGCTTTTGCAATACCCATTACAAGTGGAAAGGTTCCGTCATTGGTATTGTTATTGTGCTTAACATTTAGTGTAATGTTCCAATCATTTGTAGGTAAATATTTTAGATAAAAATTTCCAACAACACTTGATTGTTTATCGAAAGGGGTATTATTAAATGTATTGGTGTAAAAGCCATTGGATTGATCATACAGATAAGCTGCTCCAAAATATAATTTATTTTTAACCAATGGTACATTTACACCTGCAGAATATCTCTGTAATCCTGCATTGCCAATAGTTGTTTCAGCAAATCCATTTGTTTTGTTCTCTGGCTTTTTGGTAATGATATTAATTACACCTGCTGTTGCGTTTCGGCCATACAAACTTCCTTGTGCTCCTCTAAGTACTTCAATACGCTCTACGTCAAATAACTGTGCTATATAAGTGTCTAAACTAAATTGGTTTACACCATCAATATAGGTAGCCATTGCAGGATCGTAGGAAGTAGTTGATATGCCTCTTAATGATATTACATTTCTTTTATCGCCTGGATCTGCAGCATACATATTTGGCACTAGTGCACTAATATCTTTGCTGTTCCATAATTGGTAATCGGCTACTTGTTTTGCAGAAATACTTGTTACAGAAAGAGGAATGGCTTGCAATAGTTCTGCCGTTTTTTGAGCAGTTACTGTTACAGGGTCTAAAATTTTAGGAGTAGTTTGAGTATTCGAATTTTGTACTTGTGTTAGTTTGTTTTTTTTGCCACTTGTGTCTAACGTATTGGTAGTTAATGCAGTACGTTGTTGTGAAAATAAACTAATTGAAATAGCCATTTGTATTAGAACAAAGATTGATTTTTTCATAGGAAAAATTAGAAGCCTTAATTAATTTTATTATTTTTTGAAAATGTATTAATAAAAAGAAACACAAAATGCATCAATTTAGTTCAAAGTTCTTTTATTTATTTCAAATAAAATGGAAATTTTATTGATACAATAAATATAAAACTTTAGTAAAAAACTGTACTATTAATTTCTATTTCGTATTTTAAGTTTTATTTTTTTAATATAATTCCAAATCAGCAAAAACACAAGAATCAACCATCCAATTGGATATGGCAATATTAATAAGCCATACCACAATGATAAAGTTGAACTTCCGCCAAATCCTCCTATGGATGCAATGTAGAAGATAAAAACAACGCCTATTGTAATTAAAGTACTAGCAGTTAAATAGATTTTGTAAGCTGGGTTTTTATTAATAAAACTTAGTATGGCTAATAAAATTGATCCTGCAATTATTAAAACAGAACCTTCTAATGGATCGATGGTTCCTATAATAAATAAGGCCAAAGCAACCACCTGTAGTATACTTTTCCAGTTTTCCTTGATAAATTTATTCATATACTTTTTATAAAACTAAACGTAAATAAAGTTAGTTACAATGATATTTATCAGAAACTGGTAAGTAGTTATCTGATTCAAATATAGCCCTAATTAGTATTTTAAAGTATACTAAAAGTTACAAAATGTAAAATATAATATACATTTGATTCAAATTATTGCTATGAAACCATTATTATTGCCCAATCAGTTGAAAAAAATAGGATTCATTTTACTCCTTCCTTCATTTGTTGCTGGGTTGATATTTATTGTTTTTGAATATAAGTTGCCGATGGATCCTACAATCAATGTATTTGGATTTTTTGGGGATGCAATTTTAAGCAGTAAATTAGAACAGCAGTTTAGGGCTAGTTCCGTTGATCTAATTCAAAATTTAATTGGGATTTGTTTTTTAATTGGAGGTATATTAGTGATGTTCTCTAAAGAAAAACAAGAAGATGAATTTATTAACCAGTTAAGATTGAATGCACTTCAATGGTCTGTTTTTATTAATTATAGTTTATTACTCTTTTGTTTTTTATTGGTTCATGGGCTTGCCTTTTTAAATGTGATGGTTTATAATATGTTTACGATTATAGTGATTTATATTTTACGTTTTCAGTACTTACTTTATAATCATTCAATTGTAAAGAATGAACAATAAAATTAAAATAGAACGCGCAATACATAATCTAACACAAGAACAATTGGCCGATTTGGTTTCTGTTACAAGGCAAACCATTAATGCAATTGAGCTAAAGAAATTTGTACCATCTACTGTATTGGCTTTAAAAATTTGTAGGGTATTTAATAAATCTGTAGACGAAGTATTTAGCTTAGAATCTAACGAATAAAATAAATGAATATGTACGATATTAAATTAATTCCAAAATCAGAATTGGCGTCAACCATGCCACTATTGCAATTGCTGAATGAATCAATTTCTGAAGCTACTTTACAAGAAAGAATGAACGATATGCTTTCTAGTAATTATGAATGTGTTGGTGTGTATGATAACGATAAATTGATTGGCATTTCAGGTGTTTGGATTTTAAATAAATATTATGTAGGAAAGCATATAGAGCCCGACAATGTGGTGATTCATCCTGATTATAGGAATAAAAAAGTAGGAGAGCAAATGATTCAATGGATTTGTGATTATGGTATTGAACAGGGTTGTATAGCATCTGAATTGAACTGTTATTTGAACAACCAACAAGGGTTGAAATTTTGGCTTAATCAAGGGTATAAGATTCTTGGATTTCATTTTCAGAAAAAACTAATTAAATAAACTAAATGACAATTTTACTGATTTGTATATTTGTTATAGGTTATTTGGCTATAATATTTGAGCAGAATATTAAAATAAACAAAGCAGCAATTGCTTTAATAACAGCTGTTTTGTGCTGGGCTGTTTTTGTGCTTTTTGCAAAAGATAAAATAGTAGCAATTAACGAACTATCAGTTCATTTAAGCAAAATTAGTGAAGTGATATTTTTTCTATTAGGTGCTATGACAATTGTTGAATTGATTGATGCACATGATGGATTTCAAATAATTGTAGAGCGAATAAAAACAACCAAAAAAACAAAACTAATTTGGCTAATTGGTATCATTACATTTTTTTTATCTGCGGTTTTAGATAATTTAACTACTGCCATTGTAATGCTGTCTATATTAAATAAATTAGTAGCAGATAAAAAGACAAAACATTTATTGCTTGGGCTAGTCATTATTGCGGCAAATGCTGGTGGTGCTTGGAGTCCAATTGGAGATGTTACCACCACTATGTTATGGATTGGTGGCCAAATTACTCCTTTGCATATTATTCAGCAAACATTTTTAGCAAGCTTTGTTTGTATGGCTATACCTACTTTAATTGTCAATTATATAATTAAAGAAAAAATTGTTTTAATTCCTAAAACAAACAGTGTTTTTTCTACATCAGCAATCGAAAGAAATACGATTTTTTTATTAGGCTTAGGTTGTTTATTATTTGTACCAATTTTTAAATCCATTACTGGGTTGCCTCCTTATATGGGTATGATGCTATGTTTGGGCTTGCTTTGGGTAGTAACTGAAATGATTCATAAGGGAAAACTTGATGTTAATAAAGGAGACTTGTCTGTAAATGGGGCCTTGAAAAAGATTGACACTGCTAGTATTTTATTTTTCTTTGGCATTCTACTTAGTATCGCTGCTTTAGACTCCTCGGGTATTTTAATACAATTAGCAACTAATTTAAACAAAATGGTAGGCAACTTGCATGTAATTGCATTTGGCATTGGGTTGCTTTCCGCTGTATTTGACAACGTTCCTTTAGTTGCGTCACTTCAATCAATGTATAGTTTAGACATTTACCCAACTGACCATTATTTCTGGGAATTATTGGCCTATGCTGCTGGTACAGGGGGCTCTTGTTTGATAATTGGATCAGCCGCTGGTATAGCAATTATGGGTATTGAAAAGATTGATTTTTTTTGGTATTTGAAAAGGGTTAGTTGGATTGCATTGGCCGGATTTATAAGTGGGATGGTAGTTTTTATGCTAGAACAGTATTTATTGTCTAATTGATTGACACTTTTAGTTGACTTAAAAACTGATCAAACTTCATTAATTAATAATGGTAAAGTATCTTTTCTAGTTTAACTTTGCACTTTAAATTAGCAATAATGGGAATCAAAGAGCGGCAAAAAATCATTATGGAAAAGGGGGCGTCCAATATTACTAAGTGGATTGGCTCTACTACTTCTGTAACATTACATACTATTTTATTCATCCTGGCTTTTGTAATTCCTTACATTGGGTTGTTGAGTTTTGAGCGAATGTTATTGGTTTTAACCACTATTGTGTCGTTGGAAGCCATTTACTTGTCGATTTTTATTCAGATGTCTATTAATATGAATAACCAAAATATTGAATTGATTCAAGGAGATATTGAGGAATTAGGGGAGGATATTGAAGAATTAGGCGAAGACATTGAAGAGTTAGGAGAAGATATTGAAGAAATAGGAGAGGATATTGAAGAATTAGGTGAAGATTTGGAAGAAATAGGAGAGGATATTGTAGAAATTCAAAAAGATGTAGACGAAATTCAAGAAGACGTAGACGAAATTCAAGGAGAAACCAAAGAAGACCAATACAACGACAATAAAGAGACTGAAATTCTATTAACCATACAGGCTACTTTAATTGAATTACAAAAAGAGATTGAGTTTCTAAAACATAATAAGTAATAGTGCGCTGGTTTTAAATCTTCCAAAATTTATGAGAAAAATAAGTATAGCCATCATTTTAATGTTTGGCTTTAATGGCATTTTTGCCCAAATCGATAGCGTTAAAGGATTATCTAATAAGCAACAGTCAGTTGATACTTTTTCATCGCCCAATTTCTACCAATATTTAAAAGAAGTGATTGTTTCTGGAAAAAGTCCGGCGAGTTTTAATAAAATAGACAAACAATCTTATAAATCTGCACAGTTTGAATCTGCAAAAGGCGGATCGGCAATTGATGTATTAAAAAATTTGCCATCGGTTACTATTAATGGACAAGGAGATATTGCGGTAAGAGGGTCCACTGGATTTTTAGTTTTAATTAATGGCAAACCTGTTTTAACAGATGCGCAAACGGTATTGAGTCAATTGCCTGCTAACACCATTGATAATATTGAATTGATTACAGCCCCATCTGCTAAATACGATGCTGATGGTAAAGCAGGGATTATTAATATTATTACTAAAAAAGGTACTAATGATGGAATGGGTCTAGTGTTAAACATGCAAGACGGATTGCCTAGTACTACTAATTACCATAATTTAGAAAACCCTATTCGTTTTGGTGGTGATATTACCTTAAATATCAAACAGAAAAAATGGGATATTTCTATTGGTGCGAATTATTTAAGAAATGATGTAAATGGCAGAAGGGATGGAGATGTATATACCAAGAATTTTTTAAATAATACCATTACGCGATTTCCATCAAGTGGAGAAAGGAGTTTTGATAAATATAATTATGCGGCAAGAGCCACTATTAGTTATGCGGCAAGTGCCAATGATATAATAACAGTAGGATTGTTTGCAGGTAAAAAATTTCAGGCAAGACGAGCTGATATACTTTATAATAATAGTACTTCTAATTTAACTTCTAATGCCCTTATTAAACAGTACACTTATTTCAATTCTAATGTTCAAACCAAGGAAGGTAATTTTGATTTAGGCAATATAGACTATACGCATACTTTTAAAAATAAGTCTTTTATAACGGCTACTGCTTTGGTGGAACATGCAAAATTATATGGCAATACCATTAATAAGAATTTAGACTATCCCGCAAAAAAAACCACGCTTCAAGAAGTATATAATCCATATGTGAATCCAATTGATGGATATCGATTTAAATTAGATTATACGACTCAAATTGGCAGTGGAAAACTAGAATCGGGCTATCAATTTAGACAAGACATTCAAGATGGTCAATTTGATTATTTTATAACTCCCGCAACAGTGCAATTTGACGCCGCAAGGTTTAAAGGATCTGCAAAAGCAACTAATCAAATCAATTCATTTTATTCGCAATATTCTGGCAAACAAAATAAGCTGCAATATGTTGCTGGAATAAGATACGAGTATGCTACTAGGGTTGTGAATCTCTCGTACGAGCAAAATGCACACAATTTAAATTTGTCGAATTTATTTCCATCGGCCAATTTATTATACACTGTTAATGGATTCTGGAATATAAAAGCAGGTTACAGTAAAAGGGTTCAACGCAATAATAATTTTGAATTAAATCCAATACCAGAAAGAGAACACTCTGAAACACTTGAGCAAGGCGACCCTAACTTATTACCTCAATTTGTTGACCTAGTTGAACTTGGATTTAATCATATTTTTGGCCTTGGGAATTTCTTTTCTACTATCTATTTTCAAAATATAAAAAATCCAATACAGCGTGTAAATAGTGTGTATGCCGATACTATTTTAAATAGATTATTTACCAATGTAGCGCGTGCAAGATTAGTGGGTATTGAGTTTGGAACGAATGTAAAATTAGCAAAATGGTGCACACTTTATTTAGGAGGCAATCTTTATCAATACACCATTGATGGAGGACTAAATGTATTAGGCATTCAATCGGTTGTAGATAATAATGGGTGGGTTTATGCCATTAATTCAAATGCTAGTGCAGACTTAGGTAAGAAATGGTTACTGCAAGCAAACGTAAATTACACTTCTAATAAGCCTACTGCACAAGGAGAAGACTCTAGATTTTTAGTGCCAAATACTTCGCTAAAAAAATCATTTATGGACGGACGATATTCCATTAGTTTACAATGGCAGAATATGAACATGGGCTTTATGAATTCAAACCAACAAAGAATTACCACTTTTGGCAAAGACTTCTATACCACTACTAACTATACCTATGAAACAGATGTATTTTTAATTAACTTCAGTTTCAACTTAAATAAATTGACTACTAAAAACAAATTGCCCAATAGCGAAATTGGCGAAAAAGAATTTTAAGATGACAGATTTTAAACAAATAGAAGTTTTTGCAGGTAACATTATTGAAGCGGGAATGGTCAGTAGTTTGCTAGAAAGCGCAGATATTCATGCGTATTTGAAAGACGAAATAATGGGTACTATGAATCCTTGGTTTGTTTCAGCGGGTGGCGTTGGTGCTGTTAAAGTATTGGTATCTGCACTTGATTTTGAAACCGCTAAATTATTGGTAGACGATTATAGAAATAATATTGAGGTATAAGCGGCTCCTATGTTGTTAATTAATTTAACATTATTAGTTTAAACCTACAAAAAACAGCTACGTCTTATATTTAAATAAACCATTAATTATGAAAAAAGTACTATTCCTTTTTGTTTTCAGCACCTTAAGTTTTTTTGCTATGTCTCAAACTTCAGAGAAAAAAGTTGAAATGAAAGATGTTCGCAAAGACTTGAAAGAGATTAAAAAAGAAAAAAAAGATCGTAAAGCTGATTTGAAAGCTGGTAAAATAGCTGATGCAGCAAAAGATTCAAAGGAAATTAAAAAAGATAAAAAAGATTTGGCAAAAGATGCAAAAGGCCTTAAAAAAGAAGGTGTTAAACATCCAATTAAACGTGCTGAAAAACAAATTCGTCGCCCGAAATAAATTCACAACTAGATTGTTGTAACCTGGTGTTTATTTAAGGTAATAGAATAAAACCGAAGCTAGTAATGTCTAGCTTCGGTTTTATTATTATATTCACCAATGAACACTCAATCCGTTTAATTATGAAGTACATAAAAATCACCTTTTTATTTATTTTATCGATTTTATCTTCTAGTCTTGTATTAGAGGCGCAGTCAGATAGTGCTACTTCTAATAAATCGTATTTCAAATTCTCTGGAACTTATTTAAGTAATTTTATTTATAATGGTCGACAAGATTCTATAACAACACCCTATATAACACCAAGTTTGGGTTATTACAATAAGTCTGGATTTTATGTAATAGGATCTTTGTCATATCTGTCAAGTGCAAAAGAAAAAAGGCTTGACCTTTTCTCAATTGATATAGGATATGACTTTTCTATCTCAAAAAAATTAATGGGTTCTGTTTATGCCAATAAAAGCGCTTACAATCAATCAAGCACTGCTATTCAGAGTGATGTTAAAGGTAGCATTGGTGCATATTTTAATTATGATTTTAATTTTCTAGAATTTAATACAACTACAGATATAACCTTTGCAAATAAAACAGATATAGGGGTGAATATGGGTTTATTGCACACCTTTAGTTTCGGAGAAAAATTAAACAGTTTTACTTTGACTCCTTCAGTTTCAGCAAATTGGAGTACACTGCATTTTTACGAAGGGTATACAAATAGAAAGCTTTCAAGATTGGCAATTTTTTTAAACCCCTCTTCTGTTTCAACAACCACAGTTAATAATAGTAAAATGACTTTAATGGACTACGAAATTTCTATTCCTCTGAATTATGAATATAAAAATCTAGGATTTTTTATAAATCCAACAGTTGCTTTACCACAAAATCCTATTTATACTACTACCACTACAGTTAATAAACAACCAAATGGCACATCAATTACTATAGCAAATAATTCTACGCCAAAATCAGAAACAACATTGTCGAATTCGTTTTTTGTAGAGCTAGGATTTTATATTAAATTTTAAACGCTTCTTCCCTTATCTCTGCTTTGATTAGTTCTTATTATTTGCTTAACTTAACAGCTAGGCTATTTAGGCGTAATGATGCGTCAAAACTTGCCTTATACTATCTGCTGCATTTTTTAAATGCATATATTTAGAATCTAATACTGCATTAAAGTTCTAATTAAACAGCATATATGAAACTTAGAAGCCACGATTGGTTTGGAAAATCAGATAAAATGGGATTCGTTCATCGCTCTTGGTTACGCAACCAAGGATACCCAGATGATTATTTTACTGGCCGTCCTGTAATTGGTATTTGTAATACTTGGAGTGAACTAACGCCTTGCAATGGACATTTACGTGACTTTGCTGAAATAGTAAAAAGAGGTGTGATTGAAGCTGGTGGATTTCCATTAGAATTTCCTGTAACATCTTTGGGTGAAACAATCATGCGTCCTACCACCATGTTGTTTAGAAATTTGGCAAGCATGGATACAGAAGAAAGTATTCGTGCAAATCCAATTGACGGAGTGGTATTACTTACTGGTTGCGATAAAACAACTCCCTCTACATTAATGGGTGCATGTAGCGTAGACTTACCAACAATAGTTGTACCTGGTGGCCCCATGTTAAATGGTCGATTTAAAGGGGAGTGTATTGGCTCTGGTTCATTTAATTGGATGGTTAAAGAAAAACAATTAGTTGAAAATTATACTGCTGAAGATATTCACGAAGCCGAAGTTGGTTCTGCAAGAAGCCAAGGGCATTGCATGAGTATGGGAACCGCATCTACCATGGCTTGTATGGTGGAAGCATTGGGCTTAACCTTGCCAGGCGCAGCAGCTATACCTGCTGTTGATGCAAGAAAAAAAGTCATGGCACAGATGTCTGGAAGAAGAATTGTTGAGATGGTGAAAGAAGATTTACGTCTTTCAAAAATTCTTACAAGAAAAGCATTTGAAAATTCAATTATGGTAAATGCTGGTGTTGGAGGTTCAACGAATTTAATCATTCATTTATTAGCCATTGCCGGTAGGATGGGGGTTGAATTAAACCTAGAAGACTTCGATAAAATTGGTAGCCAAATTCCGCTATTGGCTAATTTGAAACCTTCAGGAGAATTTTTAATGGAAGATTTTTATTATGCTGGTGGTTTGCCTGTGATCATTAAAGAGTTGCAAAAATATTTACATAATGAAATTATAACTGTCAATGGAAAATCCATTGGTGAAAACAATGCCAAACCCATTTGTTACAATACAGATGTAATTGCTACAAATGAACAACCGCTTCAATTGAATGCTGGCATTGCGGTGTTAAAAGGAAACTTATGCGAAAATGGCGCCATCATTAAACCATCTGCAGCAAGCAAACATTTAATGAAGCACCGTGGACCTGCTGTGGTATTTGAAACAATGGAAGATTACCATGCGCGAATTGATGACCCTAATTTAGTAATTGACGAAAATAGTGTGATAGTGTTAAAAGGTGCTGGACCTGTAGGTTATCCGGGAATGCCTGAAGTGGGTAATGTAGACCTTCCAGAAAAATTAATTAGAAAAGGAGTAAAAGATATCATTAGAATATCGGATGGAAGAATGAGTGGAACGGCTGGCGGCACAGTGATACTGCATGTTTCGCCAGAATCATCTATTGGAGGTACTTTGGCAATAGTACAAGAAGGTGATATGATAGAATTAGATGTAGAAAAAAGAAGTTTGCATTTAGACATTAGTGATGAAGAAATAAAAAAACGAAAAGCGGCATGGGTAGCACCAAAACCAATGGCAGATAGGGGATATGTGAAATTTTATATTGACCATGTACAACAAGCGCATTTGGGTGCTGATTTAGATATTTTACGAGGCGGTTCTGGAGATGAAGTAACAAGAGATTTACATTAAGTAATGATTCTAAAAAAAAGCTATGATTTTTTTAATACTAGCACTTGCCATTTCTGTACAGATTTTTTTAACGGTTAAAAAGGTCAGTCCTTTTTTATCGTTATTAATTGTAGCCATTTTAACTGGCTTGTTATTAGGAATGGAGCCATCTAAATTAGTAGCAACTATTGAAAAAGGCGTTGGATCAACACTTGGAGGGCTTGCACTCATTTTATGTTTAGGTGCAATTCTTGGAAAAATACTAGAATCGGCAGGTGCAACTGAAAAGATCTCTGCAACACTGATTGGTTTTTTTGGTAAAAAAAATATACAATGGGCCGTAATGATTACAGGGTTTTTAATAGGTATTCCCTTGTATTATAATGCGGGCTTTGTTATTTTAGTTCCATTGGTTTTTACTATTGCCAAAAAAACAGGCTTGCCACTATTGTATATAGCCATACCCATGGCTGCTGCGCTATCTACTACGCATTGTTTTTTACCGCCTCATCCAGGGCCTGTAGTGTTAGTCAATGCATTTCATGCCGATATGGGCAAAACGCTAGTTTATGGCCTCTTGATAGCCATTCCAGCCGTTATTATAGCAGGTCCTTTATTAGGGAGGGGGTTGAAAAAAATAAAAGTTGATATTAATAGTTTTTTATTTGAAGACACAAATTCAAATCAACATAATCCGCCATCTGCAATAGCCAGTTTTTCTATTGCATTATTACCAATTTTACTAATTACTCTTTCGGTTTTAGCGCAAGCAGTATTAGATAAAAATGGGCTTATAAATAAAGTATTGTCTTTTACCGGAGATTCAACAATTGCCTTGTTAATTGCAGTAATAGCAGCCATCCATTTTTTTGGGATTCAAAAAAATAAATCCATGAATGAAATCATGCAGTGGGTAAAAGATGCCATTGCAGGGATTGCAATGATATTACTAACCATCACTGCTGGTGGAGTTTTTAAACAAGTTTTAATTGATAGTGGTACTGGAAATTATATTTCTGCATTTAGTTCAAAACTGCATTTGCCTCCCTTGGTATTTGCATGGATCATTACTGCCTTATTGCGTATTACGCTAGGATCTGCAACCGTTGCCGGACTCACAGCAGCAGGTATAGTTGCGCCTTTGGCATTGTCAGGAGCTGTTTCGCCTGAGCTAATGGTATTAGCTGTTGGCGCAGGTAGCGTTTTTGGATCGCATATAAATGATTCCGGATTTTGGATGTACAAGGAATTCTTTAATTTAACTTTAAAGCAAACATTTCTTTCTTGGACAGTAATGGAAACGCTTATTTCAATTTTAGGATTGTGCTTTGTGTTGCTGCTTCAATTGTTTATTTAATAATTCTAATCGTTATTTTTTTAAGTTCAATAATTAATTTGAACTGTTTGTTTTTTTAAAAAGTGGCACTAAGTGTTTGTCCTTTTGCTAATAAAACTTCAAATACATTTCCTGATTTATGTACCCCTTTCATATTCCAATTGGGTTTGCTTTTAAAATTATCTTGAATATGCACTAAACCGGTTTTTACTGCTTGAATGCTAAAAGTTTCGGTTTGATAGTTTTTGCGAACAGCCGAAACTTTATACCCGCCTTCAGCCCTAAGGTCTTTAAAAGACGCATCCTTCCATTTGTTTGACACTGCTGGGAATATGCGTATAACACCTGTGTTTAGCTTGCCAGGTGTGCTACTCCAACTTTGTAAAAGCATTTCTTGAACCGCTTGCGAAGCTAAAAAATTACCTTCAAGTGTAAATGGTCGATAAGTCATATTAGAGTATCCCGATTTTGTTTGGTCGCCATTTGCATGAAAGCCATTTCTTAAAATAAATGCTTTGACAAATATTTCTAAATTCCTAAGTGACTCTTCGGCATCGCCCACTCTTGCACGCAAACAACTCATCCAAGAAAAACTATAACCACACCAAGCTTTAGTGCCTAAGCTATCCCATTTTTTTAAACTAGATTGAATAGTAGTATTTTCTTTTTCACCTCCGGCAATAGTAATTAAATTAAAAGGGTATAAGCCCATTAAATTACTTAAATGACGATGGCTGTATGGGATTTCACTGTTTGCATCCATTAGTAATGTGCCATCTAATTTAGCATGAAAATCACCCAAACCATCTGCCGCTTTTTTCCATTTAATGGCTTCTGTATTTTTATGATTTGCAATCGCCATTTCTTGTAAGGATAAGAAGAGCATTTTTAAACACATAATATCGTAATTACTATTGGGTGCTAACCATGCTTGTGGGGAGTCGTCGTATATTTCTGGCGAGGCAGACATGGGTAAAACCAATCGGCCATTTTTATCTGGCTTTAATAATCCAAGCATACATTCTCCTACTTCTGCGCACCATGGATATGCTTTTTCTTTCAAAAATGATTCGTCTGCTGTATAGAGCCAATGGAGGTAAAATAAATGCGCACTCCAGGCACTCATTGTTGGGCTCATGCTGTATTGCCCCCATCCACCCAATGGTTGGCCTGCAAACGACATAACACCCGGACAAGCAAGTCCTTTAGTGCCATAAAAATCCTTTGCAAATTCTTCAAATATTTTTTTACGATCCCATAAATAATTGATGTACGAAGCTCCTTCATTGAATCTTCCGGATTCTTGGTAAGCCATGTATGTCATTTGTGTATTGAGGTCGTTGTGGTAGTCTCCTTTCCATGGTGGCAAACTGCCATTGTCGGCCGTCCATACTCCTTGCAAAGGCATTGGTGGCGCATCTATTCGAGAAGCTGATCCATAAAAGTATTGCACCAAATTATACTGTTTTTGAATAGCGGTATCTGGTACAGCAACACTAGATTGTTGCCAAAATTTCTTCCACCATGCAGTATGATCGGCCAGTACTTTTGTATATCCCTGATTCAATGCAGTTAAACAACGTTTACTTGCAAGGGCTACAAAATCATTGTTGTCATTAGTAGAAGTAATAGTCAATGCAATTAAGGTTTCGGTTTGTGTTTTTTTAATTTGAACATACACGCAATATTTTAATCCATCAGCAGCTTCTTGAATATACCATTTGGCATTATTTGAAAATCCTTTTGTTGCAATAGGGTAGCCTAATTTTAAAATGGTTCCACCGCTACTTATTTCGGCTTTTACTTTATGGTTTTTATTGTACACATCTAAAGTGCTCAACAGATTAATCGAATCAGGTATACTATTTTGAATTGAAATAACTGCTACTTTTTCAGTTGCACTAAAAAAGGTTTTAATACATGCATTTGAATTGAAATAGGCAGTCCCTTCTGCAGTTGCTAAATTTAAATCAAAGCGATTCACCGTTTCGGTAGATGGTAATTTTATTTCAATTCTACCTGCAGGTAATTTGGTGGGCGTTAGTCCATTGTATGGGTCATCCCACCAACCGTTTAATGAATCGTATAGTTTAGCAGCTAATAATTCAGCACCTTTTGCATAAGTTCTTTTTTTCCACCATTCTTTTTCTCCATGGGTTCTTTCGTCCCATAAATCTCCACGATCCAAAGACAAACGGATGGTGTTTTTATCGCCCCATAATAATCCGCCCAAGAGCCCATTACCCAATGGTATGGCTTCGTCCCATGAATTAATGGGCGCCATTAAAACTAAGTTGGTACTTGCTTTTGGTAAATCTGGCAAAGATTTATTTTGCGAAAAAATATTGGTTATATTCAGAGTTAATAACAATATTAAAATGTATTGAAAGTTTTTCATTGATCAGATTTAATAAGTTAACATGATTTATAATTATGAAAAAATGTAATTGATAATTACTAATAAAAATTAAACTAAAAAAATTTTGATCTAGCTAAGTTCGTTAAAATTTTCTGTGTGTAATTTTTCTCCATCAACACTATAATGTGTAAATGTTATGGCGGCAATATTATTTGCTCTTTTAATTTGCACACTCAAAAAACCTCCTACAATATTTAAATATTTATGCTCTGGTAAAACATCCTCTTTTTTCCAGCCTCCTGCGTGTTCATTACTTGCAGGCCCACAACTAAATTCCATTAGTTTGGTTTTTAAATCTTGTGAAACATACTGCCAATGCCTGTCACCGCAAATCACAAACACATTTTTTCGTCCGGATAAAAAGTTTTTTATTTGACTGCCTTCATAAGCAAAACCGCTATTAGCATGGTTGTCTCTTTTTTGTGGACGATCTGGCCCAACAATAGGCGTAGGGCTAATTAAAATTTTATAAGTTGCATCAGATGCATCAAAACTATTTTTAAACCATTCCATTTGAACCTTTCCCCAAATTGTTTTTTCAGGTCCATCAGGTTTAGTGTTTTTGTCTCGATATTCTCTGCCTTCTACTACCCAAATTTGCAAGTCTTTACCCCATCTAAAAGTCCTGTATGGTTTTTCACTCATAGGAACTTGTTGCTTAAATGTTTCAACACCTTGCTTAAATGTAAATTTTCCCATAAACCTTGTATTTTCTTCTGGATAACAATCATTCATCCAAGTGTCGTGGTCGTCTTTCATAAAATACGTAGGCGTTTGTCTGTAAAAGTCAATTGCGTTTCTCAACCCAAACATTCTTTGCCAATGCCAATAGGCTAAGGAAAGTTCTTTTGCCATTGAATCGTAATAAATCACATCGCCTGTATGTACCATGAAATCTGGTTTTAAGGCTTGCATTTGCTTGTAAATTTTAAAGCCACCTCCAGTTGGGTCGTCTACATCTGCATATTCATGACAGGTAGTAACCATAAAGTGAACGTCTTTTGCATCGGTTGTTTTAGCAGCTGTTTTAAATGAACCTGTGATAGAAGACGCAATAGTGTTACTGCTTTTAGATTTTGCTTCTATTTTAATT
This sequence comes from Bacteroidota bacterium, assembly GCA_026391415.1. Taxonomy (GTDB): domain Bacteria; phylum Bacteroidota; class Bacteroidia; order Chitinophagales; family Chitinophagaceae; genus Sediminibacterium. The sequence continues at coordinate 24,804 of JAPLEL010000174.1, read as the reverse complement.
TCGTAGTGTGTTCCAGGACTTAAATTTTCTAATTTAATTTGATTGGTAAAGTCTGCAAGATCGCTTACACTTAACCATTTTGTTGTTTTCCAATTAGTTGAATTGATTGGTTTGTAGGATATTTTATAATCTCCAGAAATGCCTGGTACTGCACCTTCTATGGTATCAACGTTATATCCTTTTGAATAATTTACTTGTACTTCTCTATCGGGTCTGTCTTGTTTATATTTAGTTTTAAAATATGCAGTTGGATGCCATTCTCCATTTTTTTCATCTAAATACAATACTGTTGGAACAGGCGCTTCTTTGCCAACTGGTTTTACATCTTTTGTAAGTCTTACCCATATAATGGCTTCGTTACTGGTTAATTCTCCAATTTTTATTCCTGTACTAAAATAAGGTCCTTCTTGAACATTCATTGCGTTAAGTGAATTGACAATTGGTAGTAATCCACCTAATCCCATTGAGGTTTGATAAATAAATTTTCGTCTTTTCATTTAATAAAATAATTAGGTATGGTTGTTAAATATTTTTTGAAATTATTATTTGGCGTTTTTAGAAGAATGGAAAAGTATAGAGTGGGTAGTCTGTTTTTTGCTATTTGTGTTTAAAATGATAACCAATCTCTAAGGTATTACTAATTCAATCATTTATAATATCCAATTTTTAATTAAATTTTATTGATACATTTAGTAAATCAAAATATTTGAATGTTTAAAATTTTACTAAAATTTATTTAAGCGATAATATTATGAAAAGAATTATTGTGAGTGCTTTTTTACTGACGTTATTGTTGCAAAAAGTAGCAATTGGGCAAGTTGATATGCAAGAAAGAAGAAAAATGTTGGCTAAAAATGTGGGTGGAACATTGGCAACTTATGCTGCACCTCCTATGTTAGCATCTGGGGATGTTGATGGCGAAAAATTGATTGCAGAATTAAAACAGTTACACGCTAATACCTACCACTGGCTTGATAGAGCAGGTAAAACAGACCTTGCTGCACTCAAGCTTTTTTTGCCAATGGCTAAAAAAGCAAAAATTAAAGTTTGGGTAACACTTGTGCCACCTTCTGAGTCGCCGCCATTGTCTAGTCATTATTCTGAACCGTATAGATTAGATTTTGAACAATGGTCTATTGCTTTAGCCAAATTAAGTTTAGAATACCCTAATCTAGTTGCCTGGAGTATTGACGATTTTGTTCATAATTTAAAATTATTTACACCAGCCTATGTACAACATTTTTTAGATGCAGGTAGAGCCATTAATCCTACATTAGCATTTTTCCCTTGTTGTTATTATAAACAAACAGATTCAGCCTTTGCCAAAAACTATGGATCTATGTTAGACGGAATTCTATTCCCCTATAGAAGTGAGTCTGTTGTGGCTAGTTTAACAGATCCTTTTCAAGTAGAAACTGAAATAGATAAAATAAGAAGTCTTTTTAACAATGGCTTATTAGTTTATTTAGACGTCTACGCTTCGCCTCATAGTCGTTTAGGCGCTTCTACAGCAGATTATGTAAAAGAAGTGGTTAAAGAAGGTCTGGCGTCTGCAGATGGGGTATTGATTTATCGACACCAAGATCCAGTACTGTTTCCTGAAAAATTTGAAATTGTTCAAAAAGCCTTCAAAAAAGGGCTAAAAAAGCACTAGCAACTTAAAATAAATTTGTTGGTTTATATAATCTTGTCTATTTTACGGGTACGTTACCGCAAATTAAACAATCCAAGAATAATCGTTCAAGTATGAAAAATAAATCTAGACGAACCTTTTTACAACAATCAGCCATTGCTGGATTAGGGACAGTATTAAGTAGTTCTTTTGCTCCTTCGCTTTTTGCAAGAACTTCAAATTTCAATAGTGTACCTGCTATTTTAGGTGGGGCTACAAAGTTCGATATTCCTAAATGGGTTAAATGGCCTATTTGGTTGCCAGAGCAAGATGAGAAAAGACTTTTAGAAGTGATGCGAAGTGGTGTTTGGTCGAGGGCAAGTGTTGTAACGGAATTTGAAAAAGAATGGGCTAAAACATTAGATGTAAAACGTTGTTTAACTGTTGTAAATGGCACTAATGCACTGATTGCTGCATTAAACCAATTAAACATCAGAGGGGGCGATGAAGTTTTGGTAACACCTTATACTTTTATTGCTACAATTCAGGCTATTTTGGCTAATGGGTCTATGCCAGTTTTTGTAGATGTTGAACCGCAAACTTTTCAAATGGATCCAGCAAAAATTGAAGCTAGAATCACTAATAATACTCGTGCAAGTATGCCTGTGCATATACTAGGCTTACCTTGTGATATGGATCGTATTATGGCCATTGCAAAAAAGCATAATTTAATTGTGTTAGAAGATGCTTGTCAGGCACCATTGGCGGAAGTAAATCATAGAAAAGTTGGAACCATTGGAGATGCCGGATGTTTTAGTTTTCAAAACTCAAAAAATATAGCGATTGGTGAAGGCGGTGCTATTGTTAGTAATAACGATACATTTATGGATAAGTGTTATTCATATCACAACCTAGGCTTGCCTTATGGAAGCGCTGCTGGCTCAATAAATGTAGGAAGTTTTATGCAAGCATCAAAAGTGCGTCTTTCTGAATACCAAGCTGCAATTGGTTTAGCGCAATTAAAACGTTTAGAGGAGCAAACAACTACCAGAAATATTAATGCGGCTTATTTGTCTTCTTTAATTAAAAATATTCCTGGTATAACACCTTATAAATTATATGATAATGTTACAAGGGCTGCATTTCATTTATTTCCCTTTAGATATAATAAAAACGAGTTTAAAGGCTTGTCTAGAACCGGTTTTATTAAAGCTTTATTGGCCGAAGGAATACCTGCAAGTGGCGGATACACAACTTTAAATACGCAGCCATTTATTAAAGAAACTTTTGAGTCAAAAAACTATAAGAAAATGTATTCTAAAAAACAATTAGACTACGCTGCTTATATGGAAAACAACCAATGTCCTTTAAATGATGTCATGTGTACTGAAGCAGTTTGGTTTACGCAGAATTTACTATTAGGATCTAAAGCTGATATGGATTATATTTTTACTGCTATGCAAAACATTCAAAAAAATGCAGCGCAAATTAGTAAAACAGTTGATAAATAGTACCTGAATTAATAGCTGAATTATGCTAACTGAAGAATTGATAACATATTCAAATAAGAAAAAATATACCCCAGTAGATTCTATGAATCATTTGATTGCTAATACCTATAACTCTGAATTTTCATTTGCACATGATACCTATAATGCTATCTCCAAAGCAAGTGATGGAAAAATTTATTATATCCTATCTTCTGATTCAATTGAATCGGCAGGAAAAATGTATGTATTTGATCCTATAACCGAACAAATAACTTATATAGCTTATTTGTCTGAAATATGCGGAGAGAAAGGGCTAAGACAGATCCCACAAGGGAAAAGTCATGTGCGTTTTTTTGAGTATCAACATAAATTATATTTTTCTACACATGTTGGATATTATGAATTAATTGATGGAATGGATTGTTTGCCACAAACGATTACTAATGGGTATAATTTGTATGCCGGCGGACATATTTTATCGTATGATTTAAGAACAAAAGCTTTTGAAGATCTTGCTATAATTCCTAACGGAGAAGGCATGGTTTCAATGACAATGGATTGTAACCGAGGCCAAATATATGGTATCAGTTGGCCAACGGGTAACTTTATTCATTATGATGTTCCAAATAATCAATTAAAAAATATTGGGCAATTCTCGGCTAATGGTGAAGCGGGTGTTCCAGGAGATGATTATCGGTCATTATGTCGTTCATTGTTAGTGGATGCTAGAGATGGTACCGTTTATTTTTCAATATCAGAAGGTGATATTTTATCTTATAATCCAACAATAGGAAAAATCAATACCTGTAAAGACGTTGATTTGCGAATAGATTATTTTGGAAAATACGATCCTACCAGACCCGGAAATATGGGTTATAATTGGCGTAAGGTGTTTTGGTACGGGCCCGAACAAGTTGCTTATGGTGTGCATGGAAATTCTGGATACTTATTTAAATTTAATCCAACAAATGCTAGCATTGAAATTGTAGATCGAATTACTTCTGAACTATCTAAAAAATGCGGCATGTTCGACCAATTTAGTTACGGATATTTAGGGTTTCAACTAGGCCCTGATGGTAAAACAATTTATTATTTAACAGGAGCCCCCATTTATAAAGATGGCAAAAGATTAAAAGGCGAAGATGAAATTGCCAAAGGTGCCGCAAAAGGGCTAGAAGATTTGCACTTAATTACCTATGATATTGTTGGAGGTGTTTATAAAGACCATGGACCTATTTACTATAAAGACGGACAACGTCCATTATATGTAAACTCAATTGCAGTAGGGGATGACGGTGATATTTATACTTTAGCAAGAATTGATAGAGATGGCAAAACGATTACAGATTTAATACGTATTCCATCGCCCTTTAAATAACAAATGCATAATGGATCAAACAAATAATATACAATTGTCAATAAAAAAATATGTTATAGGTTTATTAGTCTTGACTATTTGTTGCAGTAGTGTTTTTGCTTCTGAAATTAATATTGGGATAGCCAAAACTATCATCACTCCCAAAGGTCCTATTTATTTAACCGGGTATGCAAATAGAGAGAAGCCTGCTACAGGTGTGATTCATGATTTATGGGCAAAAGCAATTGTATTTCAAGAAACAAATGGCAATAAAACTGTCATTGTTACAACAGACTTATTAGGATTGTCTCATGATATTTCTACTGCAGTTGCAAAAAAAGTGCAACAAAAATTTGGTATTGCTAGAGCGCAATTATTATTAAACTCATCACATACGCATTCTGGTCCTATGGTATGGCCTTGCTTGAGTGTGATTGCAGACTATTCGCCAGCTGAACAACAAATTGTATCTAACTATAGTAATGGATTAGTTGATGTAATTGTCAATTTAATTGATTCAGCTATTCATAAACTAAGTCCTATGGAAATTTCCGTGGGGCATGGCCAAGCAGATTTTGCTTTTAACCGTAGAGTGCCTACAGATAAGGGTTTTGTAAGTGGTGTAAATTTAAAAGGGCCGATTGATCACGATGTGCCAGTTTTAAAAATTACTGATAAATCAGGAAAAGTTCAAGCAGTATTATTTGGATATGCTTGTCATAATACAACAATGGTTGGCGATAATTATTTAGTTAATGGAGACTATGCTGGCTTTGCTCAAATTGACATTGAAAAGCAATATCCAGGTTGTGCCGCTATGTTTGTTATGGGTTGTGCTGGGGATCAAAATCCAAGTCCAAGAGGAACAGTACTGATGTTGTTTCTTTAGTATTAAATAAAAATATGCAATCAATAAACGGCAATATAAAAACAGATTTTCAATGGGTTGATTTGGCATTTAAACCTGTTGAGGTAGATAGTTTTAAAAACGACGTAATTGGAAATAATAAATTTTTACAGCGCAGGGCAAAATTAATGTTGGAAGCATACAATAAAGGATGGGAGGTTACGAAGTATCCTTATGGCGTACAAGCCATCAGACTAGGGGACTCTTTCACAATATTAGCGCTGAGCGGTGAGGTAGTAGTTGATTACTCATTACGCACAAAAAAAGAATATCCTAAAGAAAATTTATTTGTTGCAGGATATTGTAATGAAGTCATGTGTTATATTCCATCAAAAAGAGTTTTAAAGGAAGGAGGATACGAGGCAGAATTGAATATGATTTACTATGGCATGCCAGGCCCTTTTGCAGAATCAATTGAAGAAAATATTTTCAATACTATTCATAAAGTTTTAAAAAATGTTGGAGCAAAAAAATAAATTAATCAAATTGAATAATCATTAACAAAACAAAAATCGGGTACGCACCCGAAAGTATTAAAAGAACAGAAATGAATTTTATATGCCCAAAAAAACCAATAATATGATAAAAACTAAGTTCTACAAGTCACATCGACTGGAGTGTCTACTGCTCCTATTTTTTATGTGTGTTAGTTTTAGTATTTCTTATGCACAAGATGCTAAAGTAATCACAGGAAAAGTGTTGGAGAGTCCTGCTAATACGCCACTAGCTGGTGTAACAGTACTTAACAAGTCAACCAATAAAACGACTGTTTCAGACTTTGCCGGACAATTTAAAATACAAGCAAAATCATCTGATTTGCTAGTCATTTCAAATATTGGTTTTGAATCGCAGCAAATAACTGTGGGAACAGCAAAATCTTTAAACATTTCAATGACTTCCTCAACAGCTGTGTTAAATGATGTAGTTGTAATTGGATATGGTACTGTTCGAAAGAAAGACTTAACTGGTGCAGTGTCGCAGGCCAATATGAAAGACTTGTCAAAAGCACCTGTTGGTGATATTGCGCAAGCACTTTCAGGAAGACTTGCTGGTGTGCGCGTGAATTCTGGAGATGGTCAGCCGGGTGTTACACCAAATATCGTTATTCGTGGAACAGGTTCTCTAACAAAGAGCACTTCTCCTTTATTTGTGGTGGATGGATTTCCTTTAGAAGATTTTAATCCAAACACACTTAATGCAGAAGATATTGAATCAATTAGTGTTTTAAAAGACGCATCTTCTACCGCAGTTTATGGATCTCGTGCATCGAACGGTGTAATAGTTATTCAAACCAAAAGAGGGAAAAGCGGAAATTCAGTAATTACTTTCAGCAATACATTTGGTATTCAAGACAATCTTAAGAAAAAAGAATTGATGAGTCCTTATGAGTTCTTGAAATATCAATTAGAATTAGATCCGGCACCTTACGCATATACAATGGCCTATTTTCCTAACTTAACTTCTAGTGCACCATTAGATAGTTTTAAACTTGGGTTAAATAGCTATAAGGACGTGGCTGGTGTAAATATGCAGGATAATATTATACAGAATGGTTTGTATCGCACACATGGTTTATCACTACGTGGGGGAAATGAACAAACAAAATATTCACTATCTGGTTCTTTGTATGATCAAACAGGTGTTGTTGTAAATACGGGTTTTAAACGTGCAACAGGTAGATTTACACTAGATCATACAATAAGCAATAAATTAAAATTAGGTATTGCGTCTGATTATACTAATACACAAAGATTTGGTGAAGTGGTTAATTCAGATGTATTAAGTACTTCTACTCCTACTTCATTTGTTTTTGCTAGGTCATGGATGTATCGTCCTATTCTACCTGCAAGTAGTAATGGAAATTTATTAACTGATTTAGTAGATGCCGATGCTGTAAAAGCAGGTGGTACTGGAGATCCACGTTTAAATCCTTTAACAGAATTAGAACATACTTATTCTTGGGATATCTATAATATTTTTAACGCAAATACATTTTTAAGTTATGAGCCTATCAAAGGATTGGTATTTAAAAGTAGTGCGGGTATTAGAAATAGTCAATTAAGACAAGAACGTTTTTATGATACTTTAACAGCGCAAGGTGCTAATGTGCCAACAAACACAAATGGTGTAAATGGTTATATCAGAAACGTACAAACTGTTTACTGGTTTAATACTAACACAATTAATTATAATAAAGATTTTAAAGGAGGACACCATTTGGGTGTTTTAGGTTTATTTGAATTAAATCAAACTAGGTCATTTACCAATGGATATGGCGGTAGAAATTTACCTGATCCTGGTATGGGTATTAATGGCTTGTATGAAACTACTTCTCCAACAAACCTTTCATCTACTCCATCAAAAAATGAAATGGTTTCTTATGCTGGAAGACTAGATTACAATTACAAATCACTGTATTTATTAACTGCAACTTTTAGAGGAGATGGATCTTCTAAGTTCCCACAAAATCCTTGGGGATATTTTCCTAGTGCAGCATTTGCTTGGAACTTAGGAAATGAGCAATTCTTTAAAGATAAAGTAAGGGCTATTTCTTCCGCTAAAATTCGTGCTAGTTATGGATCAACCGGAAATAACCGCGTTGCTGACTATGCAACATTTGATCAAATTAGTTTAAACACAAACTATTATGGTTATTCTTGGGGCAACCAAATACCAGTTGTTGGATTGACTAATTTAATTGGCAACAAAACCCTTGAGTGGGAAAAATCAACCACAACCAATATTGGTTTGGAATTGGGTTTTGCACATGATCGAATTTTGTTAGAAGCAGATTGGTACAATAGAAGCACTTCTAATTTATTATTAGATGCAGCAATTCCGGCATCAACAGGTTATTCTTCCATTACAGAGAATGTGGGTTCTTTAAATAATAAAGGAGTAGAATTTACATTGAATACTACCAATATTGCTACCAAGAATTTTACTTGGAAAACGGCTTTTAATATTAGTTTCAATGCCAACATGATTACTGCACTGGCTCAGGGTGCTACTTCGTTAAACTCAACCGTATCTTACGTTTCGCAGTTTAAAGATCCATTGTATATGGCTAGGATTGGTCAGTCTACAGGTTTGATGATTGGTCAAATTTGGGACGGTAATTATCAGTTATCTGATTTTAATAATCCTGCTCCTGGGATATATATATTAAAAGCAGATGTTCCAACGAATGGTAGTGCGCGTACAGCAATTCAACCAGGTGATATTAAATACCGCGATTTAAATGGCGATGGAATTGTTAATAGTAGTGACCTTGCTGTAATAGGTAGCGGCTTGCCAATACATGTTGGTGGATTTAATAACAATTTTACTTACAACCGTTTTAGTTTGAATGTGTTCTTTCAATGGTCTTACGGAAATGATATCTATAATGCTAACAGGTTATTGTTAGAAGGTAATAGTAATACTTATCACCTAATTAATCAATATGCTAGTTATAGTAATCGTTGGAGTTTTGATAACCAAACAAATGAAAACTATAGAACCAGAGGACAAGGGCCCATTGGCTATTGGTCTTCTAGGGTAGTTGAAGATGGTTCTTATTTGCGTTTAAAAACACTTGCATTAAATTATAGTGCACCAAATAGTGTTGCTAAATTGCTTTATGCAAAAAGTTTAAACCTATCTGTTTCTGGACAAAACTTAATTACTTGGACCAAATACTCTGGTTTAGATCCTGAAGTTTCAACAAGAAACAATACCCTAACTCCTGGGTATGATTATTCTTCTTACCCTCAATCAAGAACAATTGTGTTCAGTATTATTGCTGATTTTTAAATTTTAACAATATGAGAAAAATATTATTCTTTATCCTGCTACTTTCTGTAAGCTTAACAGCTTGTAAGAAATTTCTTGCAGAGAATCCAACTGGATTTTTAAATCCCACCAACTACTATCAGTCAGTTGATCAATTAAACCATGCAAGGGCTACTGTTTATTCTGTGTTAGGAACCAATAGTGTCTATGCATTTAATGGCTTGTTTTTGTATGGCTGGCAAGGAGATGAAGGAACTACTGGCAGATCAACATATATTGGATTTCCTTATCCTGTAGGTTATACAGACATCACGTCTTCAAGTAGCTATATAACCCAATTGTGGTCTAGTTTATATGATGGCGTTAATAAAGCAAACAATGTTATTGCAAACGTTGATAATAACCCTGCGTTAGATAGTAGTTTTCGTAGGGCAACCAAAGGTGAAGTGTTATTTTTAAGAGGGTATTATTACTTTTTATTGACACAAAATTTTGGTGCTGTTCCATTAAAAACAAAACCTACCACAGACATAGAAAATGTAAATACAGAAAGAGCTAGTATTGCAGAAGTATATGCGCAAATCATTGCAGACATGGAAGCAGCCGAAAAAATGGTTCCTGAAATTACAGCAGTGCCTTCAGCTGGTGCCATTAGTAAATCTGCTGTTCGAGGAGTTTTAGCACGTGTAAATATGTATATGGCTGGTGCGCCATTACGTAATAAAAGCAGGTGGGCGGAAGTGAAAAAATGGTCTGAGCTGGTAATGAATTCTGGATTGCATGGATTGAATTCTAGCTATCCTCAAATATTTGTAAACTTAGCTGGCGACAAATACGAAACCAAAGAAAGTATTTGGGAAGTAGAGTTTTACGGTAACCAAACAGACCAATATATTCAAGGCGGATACCAAGGTTGGAAAAATAGTCCTTACACTTTTGGTACAGCAGCTGCTACCACACTTACAGGAAAAACATCTTATGAATTAATGTGTAGTTCAAAACTATACGATTCTTACGATGCAGACGGCCCTGGAGATAATAGAAGGTGGTGGAATATTGCGCACTTTGCGTATGATAAAACAGGATTGGTAAACGGTAATAAATCATTTGGAACTAGCCCATCAGCTAACCCTCCAGCATACTACAATGCGCCTCCAGTGACACCAGCTCAAAAAAATATGATGTATCCTGGTAAATGGAGAAGAGAGTATGAAACATTACTACCTAAAAACCAAAACCTAACCCCAGAAAATGTTGTTTTGCTGCGTTATTCTGATGTTTTGTTAATGCATGCAGAAGCGGAAAATGAAATTAATAATGCACCTACTGCTGCAGCCATAAATGATATTAATGCTATTAGAAGTAGGAGTTGGTCAACTGGTGTTGCAACTATTACAGTTACAAAACCAGGTACAGGTTATACAACCTTACCAACAGTAACAATTACTGGTGGCGGTGGAACCGGTGCTCTTGCTATAGCCACTTTAACAGGAACAACTATATCTGCAATTACGTTAGTAAAAGACACTATTTTAACCGTTCCTTCTAGTGTATATACAAGTCCATCTTCTACAACTGGCGCGCCGTTTTATGAAGGTAAAGGTTATACATCAGCACCAACAGTAACCATTACTGGTGGCGGTGGAACAGGTGCTACTGCTACAGCTACTATTAATACTTATCTTCCAATGTCGGTAGGTACTGGTGCTGCAGCGAATTATACTAGTTTTCAGAAATTTATTCAAGACGAGCGTATGCGCGAATTGTGTTTTGAAAATATGCGTAAAGCAGATTTAATTCGTTGGGGAATTTTTTACAAAACAAGCCAAGATATGGCAACACTTGTAATTAGTCAGAACCCAACTTTCGCTGCAACTTTTGCAAAATGTTATTCTAATGTGCAGTTAAGAGATACTTTATTTCCAATACCTGCATCAGAAATGAATGTGAATTTAAAAATGGTTCAAAACCCTGGTTGGTAATCATTAATCATTCTAAAAAAAATATGTATGAGAACAAATTATAAAAATAAATTAGCTAGCTTAAGTATCATTGTAATGATGGCTTCTAGTATACTTATTTCTTGCCAAAAAAATCTGCCTGTTGACGGTTTAGAAAATTTTAATATAACTACAGATTCAGTATCATATAAAGCAGGAACTTCTGTGCGCTTTGCCTTTCAAGGTGGAGAAGCACAAGACATCTCTTTTTATTCTGGAGAAACATTAAAAGATTATGACTTCAAAGATGGTCATATTGTTGATGTAACAGGACAAACTGCCGTATTAGCTTTTTCAACAGCAGTCAATTTAGGTACACAACTAAATCAATTGTATGTAATGGCATCAACCGATTTTAAAGGCGATTATAGTAGTATGACAGCTGTAAAAGCGGCTACTTGGACAGATATTACAGCAAGGTTTAAGTATGGTACAACAACTACTTTTTTAGCTACCTCTGCGGATGTAACTGATATAATGGTTGCTGGAAAGCCTTTATACATTGCTTTTAAATATATCACCAAGCCGCAAGGGGTGAATGGAGTGGCTCGTCAGTGGTCTATTCAATCACTTACACTTACTAGCGGTAAAAAATTGAACAACACTGTGGCGCTGACTTTATCGGATGAACCAAGTGCAGGTTTTCAATTGGTTGATCAAAGTGCTACAACTGCTCCTGCATTATCGGCAATTACCACGGCAAAAATTGTGCTACAAGGAAACAACTATACAACAGCAAATGATCCAACTAGTGAAAACTGGGCAATCAGTACTGGAATTAATATAGACAAAATAAACCTTGGCCCTGATTTGTCTATTGCATTAAAAGGTATGACTAGTGCAGCACTTAAGGAATATCGTTATGTGTACGCAACTCCTGGTACTTATAAAGCAGTATTTACGTCGTCTAATAATTCGATTAATGAAACCAAGCAAACTTCAAAGACCATTAATTTGACTATTTATTAAATGGTCATTTACCAATAAAAACACTTTATGAAAACAAACCCACAAGCAGTAAGCGTTGAAAGTTTAAGTAAATGGCAAACCAAAATTTCAATAGCAATTATTGGAATTATGTTTTTCATTTTTGGCTTTGTATCATGGGCGAATTCTATATTAATTCCCTATTTTAAAATTGCTTGTGAACTCACTAATTTTCAAGCGTATTTTGTAACGTTTGCATTTTATATATCTTATTTTATTATGTCAATTCCGGCTTCTTTTTTACTTAAAAAGACAGGATTTAAAAAAGGCATGATGATAGGTTTTTGGGTGATGTCTTTGGGTGCGTTGATTTTTGTACCTGCGTCTCTTGGTAGAACGTATCCCATTTTTTTAATGGGATTATTTACACTAGGTGCAGGTCTTGCTATTTTGCAAACAGCAGCAAATCCTTATATTACTGTATTGGGACCTAGGGAAAGTGCTGCTCAGCGGATTAGCATTATGGGCATCTTTAATAAAGGCGCTGGTGTTCTTGCGCCTTTGGTATTTGCTGCAGTAATACTTAAGGCTACAGATAGTGCATTGTTTAAACAATTGCCATCAATGACTGGTGTAGTAAGAAGTATTGCGCTTGATGAATTTATTCGTAGGGTTACGGTTCCTTATGCTGTAGTGAGCGCTGTGCTTTTTTGTTTGGGATTATTAATTCGATTTTCTCCTATTCCTGAAATTGATACGGAACATGAAACCGCTGCAGTAGCCGAGGCTAATAGTGGTAAAACAAGCATCTTTCAATTTCCACATTTAATTCTAGGAGCTATTGGTATTTTTTTACATGTTGGAACGCAAGTAATAGCAATTGATACAGTAATTGGTTATGCGGGATCAATGAACATACAACTCATGGAAGCCAAAGTATTTCCTTCCTATACATTAGCAGCTACTGTTTGTGGATATATCATTGGCATTATTTGCATACCCCGTTTTATTAAACAAGTAAATGCATTACGTACCTGTACTTTATTGGGTACTTGCTTTACATTGCTAATTATTTTTTCAAAAGGACAAGTGCAATTTCTAGGACATACTACAGATATTTCAATTTGGTTTGTAGTATTATTAGGATTGTCTAATTCATTAATTTGGGCAGGTATTTGGCCGTTAGCTTTAGACGGATTAGGAAGGTTTACAAAACTAGGTGGTTCTATTTTAATTATGGGACTTTGTGGTAATGCTATACTACCATTGTTTTATGGATATTTTGCAGATAAATTCGATTTAAGATTAGCCTATTGGGTATTGTTTCCTTGTTATATTTATTTAGTGTTTTATGCAACGGTAGGACATCGTATAAGAAAATGGAAAGTTTAATTTGGTTTAATAAATTTCGAGGGATTGATGGGCAAGAAATTGAAAATATTTAATGGAAAAATTATAACGCCTTCATGCATCATTGAATCGGGAACGGTTGTGGTTAATGAAGCTGGAATAATTGAAACTGTTACAATAGGAGATGTAACAGTGAATGACGCCATTGAAATAGATGCAGCACAACAATATATTTCTCCAGGATTTATTGACATACATGTACATGGTGGTGGCGGTCATGATTTTATGGATGGCACTGAATTGGCTTTCTTAAAGATTGCTGAAATGCATTTACAATATGGTACAACAGCAATGGTGCCTACTACATTAACTAGTGATACTGAAAGTTTGTGGAATACGCTTCTCCAATATGAAATAGCCAATGCCAAAAACACAAAAGGCGCAACCTTTTTAGGGATGCATATTGAAGGTCCTTATTTTGCCATGAGTCAACGTGGGGCTCAAATGCCGGATTATATTAGAGATCCCAATCCAGATGAATACAAAACCTATATTAATCGATTTAAATCGGTTATTAAGCGTTGGAGTGCTGCACCAGAGTTAAATGGCGCAATCAATTTTGGAAGGTATTTACAAGAGGCAGGAATCATTGCTTCGGTAGCGCACACTGATGCTATTTATGAAGATGTTGTATTGGCATCTAAAAATGGGTATAGTCTTTTTACGCATTTGTATTCTGCCATGTCTGGTGTTACAAGAAGGAATGGCTATCGTTATGCTGGTGTTATTGAAAGTGCTTTTTTAATAGACGAGATGGATGTAGAAATTATTGCTGATGGAATTCATTTGCCTGCGCCATTGTTACAATTGATTTATAAAATTAAAGGACCAGATAGAATAGCATTAATTACCGATGCTATGCGTGGTGCAGGGATGCCTGAGGGCGAAAGTGTATTAGGAAATAAAGACAATGGACTTAAAGTGTTAATTGAAGACGGTGTGGCTAAACTACTTGATAGGACTGCGTTTGCAGGTAGTGTTGCCACTACAAACAGACTAGTGAGAACTATGATTCAAATGACTGATATTCCGTTAATTGATGCAATTAAAATGATGTCCACTACACCTGCAAGAATCATGGGTGTTCATGCCACAAAAGGTAGTTTGGATGTTGGGAAGCACGCAGATATTGTATTATTCAATGAACAAATTGAAATAGATAAAACAATTATTAAAGGTGAAGTTTTGTATTCAAAAAATTAGATTGCTTTTTTAAAGTATAGAGCTAAACGCTTCATTCAAAAGAAAATAAAAATGATCCAGCAGTTTAAGGCAAGCCTTTTAGAGGTACAAGTATATCAAACGCGTGCAGAAATGGGCAGTGCAGCTGCTGAACTTTTGAAGGATAAAATCAATGAATTATTAACTACACAACCATACCTTAATATTATTTTTGCTGCAGCACCTTCTCAAAATGAGTTTTTAGCGGCACTTATAAAATTAGAAATAGACTGGTCTAGAATCAATGCATTTCATATGGATGAATATGTTGGTTTAGACGCAGCTGCTTCACAAGGATTCGGTAATTTTCTAAAGCAGCGTTTGTTTAATTTAGTGCCTTTTCATTCAGTGCATTTAATAAATGGAAATGCAGCAGATATTTTAGAAGAATGCGCACGCTATGAAAATTTATTATTGGAATATGCACCAGATATAGTTTGTATGGGAATTGGAGAAAATGGCCATTTAGCTTTTAATGATCCACCAGTGGCAGATTTTAATGATCCTGTTGGCGTAAAAATGGTTGAATTAGAAGCGCCATGCAGACAACAACAAGTAAACGATGGTTGTTTTGAAACGATTGAGCAAGTGCCAACACATGCACTAACACTTACCATTCCCACCTTGTTAAAAGGCCGGTTTATTTTTTGTGTAGTTCCAGGAGCAACCAAAGCTGTAGCAGTTTTCAATACATTGAAACAACATATTTCAGAAGAATTTCCGTCTACTATTCTTCGAACACACTCAAACGCCATTTTATTTTTGGATGTGCAAAGTGCCCTAAATATTGGAAATTTAAATACATTCAACATTGCTTAATTTTAGCCATATCAAAACGATTGCATGAGCAAAAAAGTCAATGCCGAACTTACTGGGGTAAAAGAAATTGCCAGAAGGGCTAATGTGTCTATCGCTACTGTTGATAGGGTCATCCACAATAGGATTGGGGTATCTGAAAAAACTAAAGAAAAGATTAATAAAATAATTCTTGAATTAAATTATCAGCCCAATTTATTAGCACAAAGGCTGGCATCAAGAAAAATATTTAAACTTGCTACCCTTATTCCAAAAGGTTCAGACGAAACAAGTTTCTGGGAAGCGCCTTTAAAAGGGATAGAGCAAGCCAATTTAGAATTGAATCAGTTTGGTGTGAATATAGATATTTATTTTTTTGATCAAAACTTAAAAGAGTCATTTGTTAAGCAATCAAAAATTATTTTAAAGTCTAATCCAGACGGTGTTTTGTTTGCACCATCTTTTACCAATGAGTCTATTGCTTTTTCGGAAAAATGTAAGAGTCAAAATATTCCTTACGTTCTAATTGATTCTGATTTGCCTAATACTGGCAGCTTGAGTTATATGGGGCCAAATCTGTTTCATAGCGGCTATTTGGGGGCCAATTTAATTAGCTATCTCACAAAACAAACCGATAAAATCTTAGTGGTAAATATTTCAAAAGAAATTGATACACATCACCATTTGTTAAAGAAGTCAGAAGGATTTCGTGCCTATTTTAAAGACAATAAATTGAGAAATCCAATTTTACAAATTGATGTAAGGAATACAGACTATCAATCTATTCAACGTTCACTTTCTAAAGCGCTTAAAGAGGATGATGATATTAAAGTTTTTTTTATCACCAATTCAAGGGTTTCTGATGTGGCACGTTTTTTAGAACAATCAAAGAAAAAAATATTGTTAATAGGGTTTGATTTTTTACAAAAAAATATTGAGTATCTGAAATCTGGCGGAATAGATTTTTTAATATGTCAGAAACCCCAAGAACAAGGCTATAGAGGGGTTATGGCTTTATACCAACACTTGGCTTTTGCCATTCCTGTAGAAAAAAAATATTTCATGCCGATTGATATTATTACCAAAGAAAATTACACGTATTATAGAAATTAAATTTACTGATAAAATTAAAAATCACCTATTATGTTTCCATTATCGCCACGCAGAAATTTTATTAAAAAAGCAGCTTTTGCTGGTTTAGGCATTGCATTAACAGACAGTCTTTTGCCATTTTCGGCAAAAGCAAGTTTTAAATTTGAAGGGAAAAAACGTATTGGAATTATAGGACTTGATACATCGCATTGTGTAGCTTTTGCAAAAGCCTTGAATGCTAGTGATGCGGGTCCTGAGTATGGTGGTTTTAAAATTGTCGCAGCATACCCAAAAGGTAGTCTAGATATTCAATCGAGTGTTGAACGTGTACCAGGATATACAGCAGATGTAATAAAATTAGGCGTTGAGATTGTAGACTCTATTGCAGCATTATTAGAAAAAGTAGATTTTGTTTTATTGGAAACCAATGATGGCAGACTGCATTTAGAACAAGCTTTACAAGTTTTTAAAGCTAGAAAGCCAATGTTTATTGATAAACCAATTGCGGCATCATTGGTGGATACAATTGCTATTTTTGAGGCTGCTGATAAATATAAATCACCTGTATTTTCAACTTCTTCTTTGCGATATGCACCTACAGTACAAGATGCAATTTTAGGAAATAAAGTGGGTAAGGTTTTAGGTGCAGATGCCTATAGTCCTTTAAAAATTGAACCAACCCATCCTGATTTATTTTGGTATGGCATACATGGTGTTGAAATATTATTCACTTTAATGGGTAGAGGTTGCAAACAAGTAACAAGAGTCAGTTCACCGGAAAATGATGTTGTTATAGGCGTTTGGGATGACAATAGAATTGGTACTTTCCGTGGGTTGCATAATGGTAAACAAGATTATGGTGGAACTGTATTTGGTGAAAAATCTAATACACCTGTTGGGCCACATGTTGGGTATAATCCGTTGTTATTAAAGGTGGTTGAATTTTTTCAAACAGGGGTGCCTCCAGTTAATAAAAAAGACACGCTTGAAATAGTTGCTTTTATGGAAGCGGCTGATGAAAGCAAAAAGAACAATGGAGCACCTGTAACAATTGCTTCAATGTTTGAACGTGCTAAAATGAATAAAAAATAATATTTTTTATTTCCAAATTTTAAAATTGATTCTGAATTTCTTTTCTTGTACCCATGACCGCCAGTCAATGAACAAGAAAGCAAATAAAAGTAGTATTGCAAATACTAACCCTATTGCGGATTTTACAGAAATGATTCCATCTATAACACTAGATGCGTTTTCTGCTGCGTATTTGCCCATAAACACAGCTACAGCATCGCTTGTGAATTTGCCAATCATGAATGCTGGAATAATTAAATAGGGCTTCATTTTAGCCATTCCACCAGCTATAAATAGGGGAGTGGTAGGGAGTGGTAGTAAAGAGTATGTGAGAATTGCTAGTTGGCTTTTCCAGCCTTTTTCTTTTAATTTTCTTCCTAAAAATTCTACGTCTTCATTTTTAGCAGGATTAAAAAGCCTGTGTGCAATTTTAGGAATATATAATGTTAAAATATACCTACCTATAACAGACCCAGCAACACCAATACTTATTACCATCCATACATTTAAATTGTAATGAATTTGTAAATAAACCATTACAACAAATGCTGGTGGCAAGGGCAAAGGCACTATGTCCACTGCTACGCAAGCAAAAAATACATACCAATATGCTGAATTCATAAGTGTTTATAATGTGTTCAATGTAAACAAGATATTGTATAAATAAGCTGCTTAATTCATTCTTTGAATCTAAATCCTTCTATATAAAAATGCTAAGTACTTTGAAACTATAACAGATTACTCTGTAAATTACACTTGATTTTTTTGAATTCCTATGTTTTTCATTTTTCAAATAAAACGCGATCTATGTTTAATTTTTTAGCGTTACTTATAGTCTGTGGATTTTCTAATTGTTTGTTTGCAAATAATCCAGAAAATATTCACTTGCATCATGCTACAAATACTGTAAATCTTAAATTAGATACAGTTCCCATAATAGCCCATGATACAATTCCAGAAATTGCAGTATTACCAATTGATACACTACTAAGAATGAGTAACCTTTCGCCTTATATTACACTAGCGGCAGACTCGATATTACATTATCAACCTATCATCAATAAACAAGGAAATTATTTTTGGTATTTGCGGAATGCGCCAATTGGCATGCAAATTAATAAGGATGATGGTAGAATTACATTTAAAGCTTCAAAATCATTTTTTTTATCTGGCAAGTTAAAATATGATTATGAATATAAAATTGTACTTGGTGTAAATAAGCCAGATCACCCAACTGAAAAAATTGATACGAGTTTTGTTTTGATGTTTTATAACACCGAAATAATTCCGTCTAAATTAAAGTTATCTGTAAGTCCTGTGGTAACCATTGAAGAAGGCGATACGTTGAATTTTAAAGTACAATGCGAGTCAGGAAGTTTTCCTATTGAAAATATAACGTACTATTCAAATATGGCATTGAAGAATGTAACACCTGTAAGACATTGTGATGACGATTTTAGTTGGAGCCCTGGGTTTGATTTTGTAAAAGAAGCTGATTCTGGAAAAGTAAAAATTGTACTTATCAATTTTGTAGGGGCTACCCGTTTTCAATCTCGTGATACTGCGCTAGTAAAAGTAATTATTAAAGATGCTTTAAACTATCCATTAGCACTCCAAGCATATCAAACACAAGTGAAAGTATTGAATAGGTATATATTGGAATTAAAGTACTCTTTTTTACAACTAGACAAAAGCATTAAAAAAGTAAAAGACACTCGAACTGTTTTTGATATAACAGCATCATCAACTACATTGTCTGGCACAATTATGTCAACATCTGTTACAGAAAGCAGTAAACAGTTAGGAAAAATATTACCAAGTGTAGGCATATCATTAGTGCCTATAAAAGAAGCCGTTTCACCACAAAGGGCTTATGATCAAAACCAAGCATCAATGGTGAGAACTTCCATTAAAAGGTTAGAATACAGATTAGCAGACAATAGTTTAATAGCCGATAGAGATCCTGCCATTGTGCAAAAAACCAATCAATTAAAAGATGAATTAAAACAAATTCAAATGCAATTGATTGATGTACCATTGGGGCTAAACAATAACATGACAGAAGAAGAATTAAATAAATATTTCAATAGTCCTAAAGTGTTAAAAAAGTACCGACTAAAACACTAACTATAAAATTAAAGATGCTGCATTTATTCCGGACAATCAAATCGACTAACAACTTTTTTTGTATTAAACGGATGTAGGCTAAAAAGAATATAACCACCACCATTAATAGTGCTAATTTTTTTCGTCCAACTAATATCGTGCAAGCCAATGGTTAAAGGACCAAATTTTAAAGCGGCACCAATCCATAAATTTCCTTGCGTATTGTATTGAATTGGCATATAGCAACCAAAAAGTATCGTTTCAAATCTAGGGGTTACAGTTAGTAGGGTTAGTTCTCTTGTGTGTAATTTAGCATAGTTAGCAGTTGAAAATAAATTCATATTCAACTCCGTATTTACTGCAAAATGGTGACCTAAATTTTTGTCTATGTTTACTATAATTCGAGTAGGGGTACTAATTGTATAGTTACTGGTTATAGCATCATAATTTTGAAACATCGTTTTTAAGGAATCTCTAAAAGCATCTATTGCAGGGATATTGCTAAATTTATCTCCCACAACTGCATCTGTAATATTAGCTTTAGGAGTATAAAAATTTCCTGAATATTCGCTTGGTTTAAATGTATTATGGCCTATGTCCATAATACTTAATCCAATTTTCCATGAGTAGTTAATTGGATTATTATATACTATTTCATTATTATAAATACTGTATTCCATTCCCAAACTAATACCTATTCTAGATAAAGAATTTTTCAGAAAATCTTTCACTAATTGCGAAGAACTAATATTGGCATTTGCATTGTCGTAGTTATTTGAATAGGCATATTTAACGCCTCCGCTTACTAATCCATAGCCAGTATCTTTACCATTAACAAATTCAGAAACACTTATTTTATTTATTTTAGTATAAGCCCCCGAAAGACCTCGTAAAAGATTTACTGTAATGCCACCTGTTAGTCGTTGATTTTTTGATTCAACCAAAACTTGCGAATAATTTAAGTTGGTTTCAAGCCATCCAGCATGCGTAATATAACCATCTATAAATGGAGTGGTGCGATTGACTTTTAAAAAACTTAAATTACTAGTAATAGTATCGTTTCCAATTAATGGTGAAGTTTTTAAATGGTTATACATCCTTCCGCGAAGGCCAATAGAGAAAGATCTTTTTTCATCAATTTTATATTGCAATGAAAACAAATTAAGGTCTAAATTTTGGTGTGCGTAATGACTATTTCTTCCTTCATCAAAACTTAAAATGGCATTACTAGGATTAGTAAGTGTTGTATTGAGTAGTGTTAAGTAATTGGCTGCAACTGTTGTTTGAAATGAAAACAGGGTGAGGTCATATTTGTAAATACTATTAACACCAGATGCAGGATTATTAAAAATACTAGTAGCGCCAGCATAAGGAGATCCATGAATGGCATGGTATGCTTGTGCTTCCATTTTTTTTGTGAAACATATTAAGCTGATAAAAAGAATGAAATTATATAGTCGACTCATGAGCGAATGATAATGGAAGAAAACTAATTAAGTGTTTGCTTTTAAATCAATGTAATTATCGGATTTTTCTAATGAATTAAAACAATACTGAAAATTTTTAGTGTTAAAGCGCAGTAAAATTTTTATGGTAAGTTGTACTTATGATATTAATTAGATCAATATACTAGGTGCCTAATTTGCTTAAGACTATTAGAAAACTTAGAGAAAGCTTAATTTATTTTAGAAATCTGAACCTTTATGCTGACCTGCCCTAAAAAAGTTGACCCCTGTAGAAACAGGGGTCGTCTTCGATTGCTTGCCATATAAGAAAAGTCTTTATTCTAATTTATCTGTACTGTGTCTTTAACTTTTTAAAGTATTTTCTTTAATGATTTAATCCTCTGTTATTGACATTGCAAAAGTAAGGGGATTCACTTATATTCATAGTAATTATTTTAATAATTCAATATATTTATTTTATTATTATCTAAAAAATAGAAAAATTGTAAAATAAAAACACATTATAAAAAAATAAATATAAAATATTCGAACGATTTAATAAATTAAAAAATCATAAATAAATTAAAATCAACTATTTATGTTAGAATAAGCTTTAAGTGCGTTCTCTAAACAATCCATCGCTTTATTTATATCATTTAAATTTAATACGTATGCTAAACGTACTTCTTTTTTCCCTAAGCCTATTGTGCCGTAAAATCCAGTTGCTGGTGCAAGCATAACTGTAGCCCCTTCGTAGCTATAAGATTCTAATAGCCATTGGCAAAAAACATCGGCATCATCAATTGGTAATTTGGCCATGGCATAAAATGCACCTCCAGGGTTTGGACAAAATACGCCTTCCATTGCATTGAGCCTTTTTACAATTAGGTCTCTACGAGATTTATATTCGGCTTTGGTAGTATCAAAATAATTAGCTGGTAAATCAATTGCCGCTTCTCCAGCAATTTGCGCAAAACTTGGGGGACTAAGTCTGGCTTGTGCAAATTTCATTACCGCATCTAGTACTTTTTGATTCTTGCAAACAAATGCACCAATTCTTCCGCCGCAAGCGCTATATCTTTTACTGATGGTGTCCATGATAATTACGTGGTCGTCAATGCCAGTAAGGTGCATGGCACTAGTTTGTGTTCCTTCGTAACAAAATTCACGATAGGCCTCATCTGAAAACAAAAAGAGTTTATGTTTTAAAACAATCTCTTTTAATTGTTCCATTTCTTCTTTGCTGTACAAATAACCTGTTGGATTATTAGGATTGCATATAACAATTGCTTTTGTACGAGGCGTGATTTTGGCTTCAAAATCTGCAATTGGTGGAAGTGCAAACCCTGTTTCAATAGTAGAAGTTATAGGAACTACTGTTACTCCTGCAGCTACTGCAAATCCATTATAGTTGGCATAAAATGGTTCAGGAATAATTACTTCGTCTCCTGCATCTAAGCAACCTAAAAAGCCAAATTGGATTGCTTCTCTACCTCCAGTAGTAATAATAATTTGTTGGTGGTTTACATGTATGCCTACTGATGCATAGTAATTAACTAGCTTTCGTCGATACGATTCATTTCCTGCACTATGGCTGTATTCTAGCACTTTGAAATTACTGTTTCGTACAGCATCCAATACCATTTTGGGTGTTTCAATATCGGGTTGGCCAATATTTAAATGGTATACTTTGGTACCCCTAGCTTTTGCGGCTTCTGCATAAGGTACCAGTTTTCTGATTGGGGAGGCGGGCATTTCTTGGCCTCGTTGACTTATCGTTAGCATATTGCAAAGATAGTATTGCCTAGCAGGTAATAAAAAGAAAATGGATGAATAAATAAATGCGCTTATTTACCTTATCAACAAAAAAGAGGCTGTTTCTACTAAAAGAAACAACCTCTTGAATTATGTTGATTTGTTTGAATTTATTTTGGAGGAGTTGCAGCTGGTTTTTCGGGAAGTACTTCACCTTCAATGGTTAATACATAAGGTTGTGTAGAATTAGCGAATTTTACATTCACATTTTTCTTGAAAACACCTTCTGTAGCTGCGTTGTACGTTACTTTAATAGTATTAGATTGCCCTTTTGTTACCGGTGTTTTAGGATATTCTGGAGTTGTGCAACCACACTCAGCATTAGCAAATTCAATAACAACTGGTTTTTCAGAAACATTCTTAAAATTAAATACAAAAGTTACAGGTACGCCCTTTTTAATTTTTCCAAATTGGTGGTTTGTAGCAGGGAATTGAACATCTGTAGTGGGCGCTTGCGCATAACAGAATTGTGCTACAAAAAGAGCAGAAATAAATAATAATTTTTTCATGGGTTATTTGTTTTGACTTTTTTGAGTATTGCTTGGAGTGGTTGTTGCAGCAGGAGTTGCAGGAGCGGCTTCTTGAATACCTTCACCGTTAAAAGTTAGTTTTTTAGTAAGGCCACCAGAAAAATTCACATCAACGTATCGGGTAAATGTACCAACTGCACTACCGTTAAAACGGATAGTCATTTTTACAGATTGGCTAGGTCCAAATTTTTCGTTCGGTACAAAACTAGGTGTAGTGCATCCACAACCTGGTTGTGCAGAAAGAATAGTTAATGTGTCGTTACCTATATTTTTCATCTCAACAACATATTCTACAGGCTTGCCAAAACTAATTTTTCCAAAATCATACGCTCCGTTTTTAATATCCAATTGGGTATTAATATCTTTTACTGTAGGCGTTAAACTAGTTTGACTATATACATTTAGTACAGCAAAACAAGCCAATGATAGTGCCAATATTTTTTTCATTTCTATGTATTTGGTTGTGAAGATACCAAAACTAATTTTTTCTAAGCATCAGATTATGTTTTTTTTAAGACTTTATGTTTAGAATGGGTTAAAACACAAGAAAAAAGGGTTTTCGTGATATTTTGTTAAAAATAAGTGCTAAACCGGTACTGATTTCTGTGAGTCAATTCAGTTGGTAGTGTTAATTTTGTTGTATGGATATATCCACTCCTTTAGAACAAACAGCCGATATGCTTTCTTTTGAAGGCTTTCGCAAAGCAGTACTTGACGATTATCGCTTTGCGCTTATCAGCAGAGAAACTAGCTTATTGGGTAGAAGAGAGGTATTATCTGGGAAAGCCAAGTTTGGCATTTTTGGGGATGGAAAAGAAGTTGCACAAGTGGCCATGGCTAAATTTTTTCAACCCGGCGATTTTAGGAGTGGCTATTATAGAGACCAAACTTTTATGTTTGCCACAGGGTTAGCAAGTGTACAACAATATTTTGCGCAATTATTTGCAGATACAAAAAATGATCCTTTTAGTTTTGGCCGACAAATGAGTTCGCATTTTGCCACGCGTTTTGTAGACGATAATGGTAACTGGTTAGACTTGGCAAATAGAAAAAATGTTTCTTCCGATATTGCGCCTACTGCAGGTCAAATGCCAAGAGCGTTAGGTTTAGCATTTGCTTCAAAATGTTTTAGACAATCAAAAGAATTACAAAAACTAGATACCCTTAGTCATAACGGAAATGAAATTTGTTTTTGTACAATCGGCGATGCGGCTACAACCGAAGGTCATTTTTGGGAAACCATTAATGCTGC
>JAPLEL010000107.1 GCA_026391415.1 Bacteroidota bacterium | reverse complement strand
TAATTTCTCATCCTGCTAGCATGACGCATTCTAGTTTAACACCAGAAGAAAGACTAAAATATGGCATCACCGACGGACTCATTCGTATGAGTGTGGGCATTGAAAATATTGCAGATATTCTCAACGATTTAAACCAAGCGCTAAGCGTTTAACCACTGCACTATTTATGGAAACCAATATTAGAAGGGACGAAAAAAAAGACTGCGTAAGACTATTAGAATTAATTACAGAATTGGCTGTTTACGAAAAAGCTCCTAATGAAGTAACTGTTACCCTAGCACATTTTGAAGAAAGTGGATTTGGCCTAAACCCAGTATGGTGGGGCTTCGTAGCCGAAGTTAACGGACAAGTAGAAGGATTTGCATTATACTATATTCGATACAGCACCTGGAAAGGACAGCGCATGTACCTAGAAGATATTTTAGTAACCGAAAAAATGCGCGGCAATCAATTAGGAAAAAAATTGTTCGACCATTTAATAATTGAAGCCAAAGAAAAAAATCTAGCAGGCATTGTTTGGCAAGTATTAGAATGGAACGAACCAGCTATTAATTTCTACAAAAAATACAAGGCCAATTTTGATGGCGAATGGATCAATTGCAGTATTAGCTAACACCATTTACCACCGCTTCTCTAAATATTTTTTGAACGAGTGCTTGCAATACTTTTCCAGGACCCACTTCTGTAAATTCAGTCGCACCATCAGCTACCATTGCTTGCACACTTTGTGTCCATTTAACAGCACTAGTTAATTGATCAATTAAATTTTGTTTAATTTCAGCTGCATCCGTAACCGCTGCAGCCACTACGTTTTGATATACTGGACAAATAGGTGAACTAAAATGTGTTGCTTCAATTGCAGCAGCTAATTCTGCTTTGGCAGGATCCATTAATGGCGAATGAAAAGCACCACCAACAGGTAGTACCAATGCTCTTTTTGCTCCAGCCGCTTTCATACGCTCACAAGCAATTTCAATGCCTTTTATTGAACCACTAATAACCAATTGTCCGGGACAATTATAATTGGCAGCAACCACTACTTCGCCCGTTTCTGCTTGAATTTGTGCACAAATTTCTACTACACTTTCATCGGCTAATGCTAGTACAGCAGCCATTGTAGAAGGTGCCAATTCGCAAGCTTTTTGCATAGCAGCAGCACGAATACTTACCAAACGCAAAGCGTCTTCGAATTGTAAAGTTTTATTGGCTACTAGTGCAGAGAATTCTCCCAAAGAATGTCCTGCCACTAAATCGGGGCTTGGGTTTTCTAGGGTTTGGTAGGCTATAACAGAATGTAAAAAAATAGCAGGTTGTGTAATATTGGTTTGCTTTAACGCTTCGTCTGTTCCTTCAAAAAGCACATCACTAATTCTAAAACCAAGAATTTCGTTGGCTTGTTCAAATAGTTTTTTTGCACTAGCATGCGTATCATACAAATGTTTACCCATGCCAATAAATTGACTACCCTGACCAGGAAAAAGAAATGCGTGCTTACTCATACAAATTAATTGAGCAGCGAAAGTACTTAAAATTCAGTTTTAATTTCTAAGTAGCGGAGGAATTCGTTGCGAGATTTATCTTCTTTGAATTTACCGCCATAAAAAGCAGTAACGGTAGAGGAAGTATTGTCTTCTACCCCTCTGCTTGCAACACACAAATGTTTTGCATCAATTACAATAGCAACATCTAGTGTGCCCAATGCTTTTTGTAATTCTTTACCAATTTGCATAGTTAGTCTTTCTTGCACTTGAGGACGCTTGGCAAAATATTGAACTAGTCTATTTAATTTACTCAACCCTACAACAGTACCGTTGCTAATATAGGCAACGTGTGCTTTGCCAATGATTGGTACAAAATGGTGTTCGCAATTACTATAGAATGAAATGTTTTTTTCAACCAACATTTCGTTGTACTTATACTTGTTTTCAAACATGGCCATATGTGGCATGTTTTCAGGATTGAGTCCACTGAAAATTTCTTTCACATACATTTTTGCTACACGTTTTGGCGTGCCTTTTAAACTATCGTCCGTTAAGTCTAAACCTAAAGTTTCCATGATAGCCGTAAAGTGCTTGGCAATGGCTGCAACCTTTTGATCATCGGTTAAATCAAATGCGTCTTTGCGCATGGGAGTATCTATAGAAGTACTAACATGGTTATCTCCCATATCATCAATATTAGTATCACTTAGGTCAATTTTATTGCCGTTAAGCTGGATATTCAACAAAGTTTCTGTCTGTTTCATATAATCTTATTTTTAAGTCTAAACTAGCATCAAGTTTTGAACGCAATAATCCATAAATCACTATCGCAATATTTTCGGCACTCGGATTTAAAGTAGCAAACTCTATGGTATCTAAGTTTAAATTTTTATGGTCAAATCTATCTAAAATTTCTTCCTTAATTAATCCACTCAAAACCTTCATATCTAACACATAGCCAGTATCGGGGTTTGGAACGCCAACAATTTTAACTTCTAAATTATAATTGTGCCCATGGTAATTATCATTATTGCACAAGCCAAATACACGCTTATTTTCTTCTGCCGTCCAATCAGGATTGTTTAACCGGTGTGCAGCGTTAAAATGCTCCTTTCTAAAAACTGCAACTTTGTTACTAAACATAATTCTTGGGTATGAATACTTGATAGATACTAATTACAATAACCCTAAAGGCTTTCGTTTTGTTTAAAACTTTCTAAAATAAATCAAACAAAACTTAGCTTATCCATAATATTCCACATATATCCTAGCCGTTTCACAAAGCTTAATACAGTGTAATGTTATGTTTTGGGGTAAATGGGGTACAATTTGCTCCCAAATTGCTATGGCCAGGTTTTCGGTACTACACATTTTATGGTGCATGAAATCAACGTCTAGATTCAAGTTTTTATGGTCTAATTTGTCAATCACATGCAATTTTACCAATGCACTTAGCTTTTTTACATCATACACAAAACCAGTTTCTACATCTGGAACACCTTTTACCGTTACAAATAATTCAAAATTATGGCCATGCCAGTTTTCATTGGCACAAACCCCAAATACCTCGTCGTTACGCTCTTTAGACCATTCTGGATTAAATAACTTATGCGCCGCGTTAAAATGTTCCAAACGAGTTAAATACACCATTCTACACTATAATTTTGGCAAACTTACAACTTGACACCCAATTTACAGGCGAAACGAGGGTAAAAGCCATATTCTAAGCCAAGAACCTATTTGCCAAACTCAAATCTTAGCCCGAACTTTACCGCTATGCGAGTAATTATTACGGCTGCCACGGTTGCAGAATGGATGCCCTGTTTTTTAAACATCAACCATTTATATACCAGCGAAAGCCAACGTTTAAAATTGCAGTTTCACCAATCTGGCATTGGCATGCTGGCTGCATCACACGCATTAACCAAACTCGCCCTCGAAGACAAACCCGACTTAATTATTCAAGCCGGAATTGCAGGCTGTTATGATACCACAATGGCACTCGGCACAGTAGTAGCCATCAAAGACGAAACAATTGGCGACCTTGGCGTTGAAGAAGAAGGTAAATGGAAGGATTTGTTTGATATGAAATTAGAAAAAAGCAGTTACCATCCTTTCGATAAAAGAAAACTACCCAATCAATGGTTGGCAAAATATAATTTACTAGCACTACCTGAATGTGCTGGACTAACTATCAATGAAATTTCTACCAACCAAGAAAGAATTAGTTTGCTCGTAAAAAAATACAATCCAATCATAGAAAGTATGGAAGGTGCAGCACTACATTATATGGCACGTGAACTAAATATTCCTTTCTTACAAATTCGTTCCATTTCAAATTATGTGGGAGAAAGAAATAAAGCAAATTGGCAAATGAAAACTGCCATTGATAACTTGAATAACACACTGATACAGTATATAGAAAAATTGTATCAAATTGTTTAACCAATTGTATTTTTAGCCATGCATTTTAGTCTTGCATTTTCGCCCTGCCCCAACGATACTTTTATTTTTGATGCAATGGTCAATGGTAAAATTGATACAGCTAATCATACATTTGAAGTGCATTTGCAAGATGTACAAACCTTAAACGAAGCAGCTATTGCAAGCAAGTTTCATATCTCTAAAATTAGTTACGGCGTATTACCACTAGTACAAAATAATTATACCCTCTTACACAGCGGCGGCGCACTAGGCAAAGGCGTTGGACCATTACTAGTATCAAAAAAAACAATCGAAAATTTATTAGCGATAAATGAATTAACCATTGCAGTTCCAGGCATCAATACCACCGCAAACTTATTGTTTTCAATGGCTTTCCCTAATGCTAAAAAAAAGCATTACATAGTATTCAACGAAATAGAAGACGCCGTATTATCGGGAAAAGTAGATGCCGGTGTTATTATTCACGAAAACAGATTTACTTACCAAGATAAAGGCTTAAAAAAAATAATAGACCTAGGCGCTTATTGGGAAGAAACAGTTAAAGCCCCGATTCCATTAGGCGGTATAATAATGCACAACCAATTTGATGCAAGTACCCAATTAACCATTGCAGGAATTATTAGAAAATCGGTGGAATATGCCTTTAATAATTATCCATTAATTACCGATTATGTGCGCTGCCATGCACAAGAAATGAGCGAAGAAGTAATGCGCCAGCATATTGATTTATACGTTAATAATTATTCTATTGATTTGGGCGATGAAGGAAAAAATGCAGTAGACCAATTACTAAAAGTATACCAACAAATTAATCGGGCTTCAACGCTTTAGCATACACTTCTAATACACGCTTTCTGGCTAATTCATGCACCACAATGGGTGCAGGATAATTGAACTCTTGAAATTCTGGCACCCATTTTTTTATATAGCGCAAATCTTTATCGAATTTTTCGGTTTGTAAACTGGGGTTGAATACCCTAAAATAAGGTGCCGCATCGCAACCACTGCTACTAGCCCATTGCCATCCGCCATTGTTGGCGGCCAAATCAAAATCCAATAATTTTTGTGCAAAATAAGCTTCGCCCCAACGCCAGTCAATTAATAAATGTTTGGTTAAAAAAGACGCTACAATCATACGAACTCTGTTGTGCATAAATCCCGTAGTATTTAATTCGCGCATGCCTGCATCTACAATAGGATAGCCAGTTGTTCCTGCGCACCAACGGGCAAATTCTGTTTCGTTATTGCGCCATTCAATATTTTCGTATGCCGGCTTAAAACTCAATCCCTTACCTACTTGTACAAAATTCCACAAAATCATTTGATAGAATTCGCGCCAAATTAATTCGTTTAAAAAAGTTTCATTTAAATGCTGTACTTTTTTAACGAGTGTACGAATACTAATTGTTCCAAAACGCAAATGCACCCCCAATTTAGACGTGCCATTTTCTATACCCGGAAAATTGCGTTGATCGGTATATTTTTTTACAATTTCTTCTTGTAAATTTTTTGAAGGAAATATTGCTTCAGTAGGTTGAAAGCCCATCGATTGTAAACTAGGTATTTCAAAAGCCGCTTGTTTAAAAAAATATTTTTGACGCAATTCCGATGGATAGTTAGGCAAACCAGTTTCGGCTAATTTCGCTTTCCATTTTCTGCTATAGGGTGTAAAAATGGTGTACGGGCTTCCATCGTCTTTTGTCACTTCTTTTTTTTCAAAAACAACTTGGTCTTTAAAAGTTTCGAATTGACAGTTGTTCAATTTTAAAAAATCTAACAAATTATTATCACGCGCAATAGCAGATGGTTCATAATCGTGGTTGGCAAATACTTGTTTTAGTTGGTATTTTTCTAGTAATTGCGCAAATACTTCTAAGGGCTTTCCGTAATAGATTTCCATGCTACTGCCAATAGCTAACAATTGTTTTTGCATTTCGCTCAAAGCCGCATGAATAAATGCTACGCGCTTATCATGCTTATCTTCTAATTGGTTTAAAATAGCAGTATCAAAAATAAAAATTGGCAGTACAGGCAAACCAGATTCAAGCGCATAATACAACGCAGCATTGTCTTGTAAACGAAGGTCTCTTCTAAACCAACAAACCACTACTTCTGTTTTCATAGCAAGCATTTAAAGCATTAACAAGTTTGAATTAAAAAAGTTGAAATGTAGTTAATTAAAAAGTTGTTTGCACCATTTTTTTGTGCAATAAAGGTGCCAATTGCTGTGTATACGAATGTTTGCCAAATTGCTTTACCCAACGAATGCCATAAATAGCATTGGTTAAAAATATTTCCGAAGCTTGTTCTATATCGGATAATTCAATAGCTGTTTCTTCAACAGGCATATCTGCAGCGCGCAATGCTTGCAATAAATATCTGCGCATCACACCTTGCACAGGACCTTCGGTAATGGCAGGTGTTTTAATTAATCCATCCTTTATTAAAAAAACATTGGCAATGGTTGCATCTGCCAAACGGTTGTAAGGATTAAACAAAAATGCATCATTTAAGTGTTGCTTTTTAGCCCAAATGGCAGCCATGGCATAGTTTAAATAATTGTTTGATTTGATATGCGAAAAACTATCGCAAACTTTTATTGCATCTCTGTAAAGATCCACCACCAAGCCGTTTTCATTCAATTGGTTATTCGATGGATTCAAATCATAGGTTTGAATTAAATGGTGTGGAAAATGATTCTCCACTTCATATAAACCACCTTCTCCCCTGTAAATGGTTATACGAACGCGCGCCAGTTTTGTATGTCCATTTTTTTTAACCAGCTCATTAATTTGATTTTCTAAATAGGCTTTGGTAAAATAATTAGGAACTTGAAATTGCAAGCGATTTAAACTAGCAAACAATCTTTCAAAATGATAATCTGCTAATAAAACCCTTCCATTCATCCATTTCATGGTTTCAAAAAAGCCATCACCATACCTAAATGAGCGGTTATTTGGCGAAACCAACAATTTATTAGATCGATGAATTTGTCCGTCTAAAAAAAGAAAATTAGCAGTACTCATAGAAACAAAGATATAATGAAGGTAATTTAGCAAATCGCAATAATACTAACATGCAAATTACCCAAGTCGTTCAAGCTTTAGAGAAATACGCGCCATTGGCCTACCAAGAAGCCTATGATAATGCAGGATTAATTGTAGGACAAGCCAATTGGGAATGTACCGGCATACTCTGTACCCTCGATGCAACCGAAGCAGTTATTTTAGAAGCCAAGGCTGCGGGCTGTAACCTAGTGGTAGCGCACCATCCCATAATCTTTAGCGGATTGAAAAAAATAAATGGCAGTAATTATGTGGAGCAAACTATCATTACCGCTATTAAAAATGATATTGCCATTTACGCCATCCACACCAATTTAGACAATGTACACAACGGGGTAAATGACCAAATTGCCAATAAACTAGGGTTGATTTATAAAAAAATATTGGCTCCTAAATCGGGTCAATTAGCCAAATTATTCACATTTGTTCCCGAAAATTTTGTAGAAAAAATCAAAACCGCCCTATTCGAAGCAGGTGCCGGCAACATTGGGCAATACAGCGAATGTAGTTTTCAGGTGATGGGGCAAGGCAGTTTTAAAGGAGATGCTAGCACCGACCCTTTTATTGGCCAAGCGGGAGAATCTACAACAGCCAAGGAGGTAAAAATTGAGTTTATTTTTCCAGAATACCTAAAAAACAAACTAGTTAAAGCCCTTGTAGCCACGCATCCATACCAAGAAGTTGCTTACGATATTATTTCATTAAATAATGATTATCAATTAGTTGGAAGCGGATTACTCGCTGAGTTACCCGAGCCAATAGAAGAAATCCAGTTTTTACGCATGCTCCAAACCTGTTTTCAGTTAAGCGTTATTAAACACACGCCCTTACTAGGTAAAAAAATACAAAAAATAGCCATTTGTGGCGGTGCAGGCAGTTTTTTAATAGGTGCTGCAAGGGCTGCTAGGGCCGATATATTTATTACAAGCGATATCAAATACCACGAGTTTTTCGATGCCAATAACCAATTAGTTGTGGCCGATATTGGGCATTGGGAAAGCGAACAATTTACCCCCGAGCTGTTAATTGATATTTTACAAATGAAATTCCCTACCTTTGCCGTCCTTAAATCAGTAATAAAAACCAATCCGGTAAACTATTTTCTGTAATAAGGGCTAAGGCAAACAGTAATGTTTGCTACAATACAAACTCCAAATTTTATACTTGATATGGCATCTGTTAAAGATTTCTCTGTTGAAGAAAAACTGGTTAACCTAGTTAGGTTGCAAAAAACCGATAGCAAACTCGATGAGATTGAGGTTTTACGAGGCGAATTACCTATGGAGGTTAGCGACCTTGAAGACGAGATCCTTGGTTTGCATAGCCGCCAAACCCGCGTTGAAGAAGAGATCAATGGTATCTCTGAATTCATTGAAGGCAAAAAGGCGATTATCAAAGAAAGTGAAGCGTTGATAGCTAAGTACGAAAAACAAAGCGAGAACGTAAAAAATAACCGCGAGTTTGAAGCAATCAATAAAGAAATTGAAATGCAACAGTTAGAAATTAAACTAGCTGAAAAACATATTCGTGACGCTAACGAAGAACTAACCGAAAAAATCAAAACACTCGATGTTGCCAAAAAGCAAGTGTCTGTAAAAGAAGGTGTATTGACCCATAAAAAAAGCGAGTTAGAAAAAATCATCGCTGAAACTGAAAAAGAAGAAACTTACTTTAAAAAGCAAAGTGCTGATGCACGTGGCCATATAGACGAAAGATTAATTTATAGCTACGATCGTATCCGTAATAGTTACCACAATGGATTAGCTGTTGTGCCAGTAGAAAGAGATGCATGCGGCGGATGTTTTAATTCTATTCCACCTCAACGTCAAAGCGAAATTCGTTTGCACAAAAAAATTATTGTTTGCGAAAATTGTGGCAGAATATTAGTAGACGGAGATTTGAGCGACAGTATAGAAGTAAAATAGCCTTAAGCTAATAATATATTTTTAATAAAGGGCAAGCATTTCGCTGCCCTTTATTATTTTACATACCATGAAACAGTTAATTGTACTTATAACATGTGTATTTTTTGTTCGAATAGCATCGGCAGAAAAAGTGTACGATTTTAATAGCACGTGTATACAAGCTTATCAAGAAATTACCAAACTCAAAATAAACCTTGCGCTGTCTTTAATTGAAAAAGCAAAAAAACAAAATCCAGATAACCTGATTCCTTATTTAATAGAAGACTACGCCGATTTTTTTGTGCTATTTTTTAATGAAGACCCCAACGATTACAAAGCAAGAATGCCCCATTTTTCTGAGCGCTTAAATCGCTTAGCCGATGGTCCAAAAAATTCTCCTTATTATAATTTTTGTTTGAGTACCATTCGTATTCATCGTGCTGCTGTTGAATTAAAATTTTCCCAAAATTTAAATGCCGGATGGGATTTTAGAAAAGCATATATACTCTTAAAAGAAAACAGAAAAAACTACCCCAATTTTATTTTAAACGAACTCTGGATGGGTTCACTAGAAGCTATTATAGGTACATTGCCAGGTGGTTACAAATGGATAGTAAGTTTATTTGGACTTAAAGGATCTATTAACGAGGGGATGAAAACTGTTCGAAACTTTGCTACGAGTAACGACCCGTTAGCCAAAATTTATGCCAATGAATCGGCTTTTATTTATCCGTTTTTATTATTCTATGTAGAAAACAAACAAGAAGAAGCCCTAGCTTTTATTCAACAGCAAAAATTAGACATTGTAAATAACCATCTGCTTTGTTATATGGCTACAAACCTAGCAGTGAACTATAAAAAAACAACGCTTGCTGGAACCATTATGCAAAACCGAAATTTATCGGCAGATTATTTAAAACTACCTGTTTGGGATTTTGAAATGGGCTATGTTAAACTCTATCATTTAGAACTAGCAGAAGCCACCAAATACTTAGTGCAATATCAAAAAGATTTTAAGGGTAATTTTTATGTAAAAGATGCCAACCAAAAATTAAGTTGGGCTTATTATTTACAAGGCAACCTATCTGCAGCTGAAACAGTTAGAAAAGACATGCTAAAAAAAGGGAGCACCGAAACCGATGCCGATAAAAAAGCCTTACAAGATGCCAAATCTAATAGTTGGCCAAACCCTATCTTATTAAAATCAAGGCTACTTAGCGATGGCGGATTTCACAAAGAAGCACTGGGTATTTTACAAGGAAAAACAAGCGAGCAATTTTCAAGAGACGAAGACAAACTTGAATTTGCTTATCGTGTTGCCAGAATCTACGACGATCTTGGCAGAAAAGACGAAGCCATTCAAACTTATTTAACTGCCATTAAACTAGGTGAAAATAGAAAAGAATACTATGCAGCAAGGGCCGCTTTACAAATTGCGCAAATCTATGAAGACCTCGGCCAGAAAGCACTTGCCATCAGCTATTACCAAAAATGCTTGGGTATGAATGACCACGAATACAAAGACTCTATCGACCAAAGAGCCAAATCGGGCATTAGCCGGTGCAAAGGCGAATAGCATCCCTTAAAAAAATATTTTAGTTCCCCCATCCTTGATTTGCACAACAAGCCAAGCTTCTATAACTTGCACACTATAAATTTATTGAAACCAAACATTAGCACCAGTACCAACTATGCTTCGTAAACTGCAAATACAACATTATGCCATTATAGATGCCATAGAGATTGAGTTCTCTCCAAGGCTAAATATTATCACTGGCGAAACAGGTGCAGGTAAAAGTATTTTAATGGGTGCGCTGAGTTTAATTTTAGGCGAAAGAGCCGATAGCAGCGTTTTAATGTACGCCGATAAAAAATGTGTGATTGAAGGTTATTTTCAAGTAGCGAATAAAACGGCCATTATAGCCTTTTTAGAAAAACATGAACTAGATCTAGACACTGAGTTAGTACTCCGCCGAGAAATAGCCCCCAATGGCAAATCAAGGGCATTCATCAACGACACCCCGGCCAGTTTGCAACAATTAAAAGAATTGGCCTCTTTACTCGTAGACCTCCACCAACAATTCGATACACTTTCTTTGGGCGATACCGATTTTCAACGTAATGTATTAGATGCATTGGCAGGCAACCAAACCGAACTAACCAAATACCAATCGGTTTACCAAGAGCTCCAAATCACTAAAAAAGAACTAGACAGTTTAGAAAAACAAAAAGCCGCATTTCACAAAGAGTTAGACTACCACCAGTTTTTATACGATGAGTTAGCCGAAATAGCACTCAAAGAAAATGAACTTGAAACGCTCGAAGCAGAGTTACAATTACTCTCTCATGCCGAAGGAATCAAATCAACCCTATCAAAAGTTCATTTTGAATTAAACGGTGCAGAGCAACCCATACTGCCTTTATTTAAACAATGGATTAACCAACTACATGCATTTGCCAATTATCATCCGGCCATGCAATCCATTATTGAAAGATTACAAAGCAGTCAAATTGAATTGCAAGATATAGCCGATGAAATGGATCAACTCAACGATAAAATTCAACTCGATGAAAAAAGGGTTGACCAAATTAATGAGCGGATGGCAGAGGGATATAAATTACTTAAAAAGCATAGCGTAAAAACAACCAATGAGCTAATTACCATTCAAGTCGACCTATCCAATAAAATTCAAGCGGTATTGCAATTAGACGATACCATTCTTTTAAAGCAAACACAAACCGCTACACTTTTACAATCGGCGCAGCAAATTGCAAAAAAAATATCCTTGGCACGTCAGCAACAAAGCAAGCCACTCGAAAAAGCAGTGAATGCCTTATTGGTGCAAGTAGGAATGCCCAATGCCCGATTACAATTACGCATTACCGACCAAGCATTGCAACAGTTTGGGCAAGACCAGATAGAATTTTTATTCGATGCCAATAATAGCAATCGTTTTGAACCGATCAGAAAAGTAGCAAGTGGCGGAGAATTAAGCAGGCTAATGTTGTGCATTAAATCGCTAGTAGCGCAATCGGTAGATTTAGCCACATTAATATTTGATGAAATTGATACGGGCATTTCTGGCGAAGCAGCCAAACAGGTAGGACGTATTATGAAAAACCTTTCTGCCAACCGACAAATCATTTGCATTACCCACCAAGCACAAATTGCGGGCAAAGCAGATGCGCATTTTTATGTGTACAAAGAAAACCAAGGCGATAAAATAAAAACCAACCTGCGTTTGCTAACGCATAACGAAAGAATCAATACCATTGCAAGTATGTTATCGGGCGAAGCACCCACTGCTGCAGCCATTGAAAATGCAAAAGAAATGATGCAAGATTAAAATGCTTTTATTTGAAAGAGCAGGTTCATCAGATATTCTATATTTTTACAAATCGAATCTTTAAAACAATCAGCTATGTCATACAACCTTTTAAAAGGAAAACGAGGTATTATCACCGGAGCATTAGACGTAAACTCCATTGCATGGAAAGTGGCTGAAAAAGCACACGAAGAAGGCGCAACTTTTGTATTAACCAACGCCCCAATTGCTATGCGGATGGGTGAAATCAATGCATTGGCCGAAAAAACAAACTCAGTGATTATTCCTGCCGATGCCACTAGCATTGAAGATTTAACGCACTTGTTTACAGCATCTCAAGAAGTATTAGGCGGTAAAATAGATTTTGTATTACACTCAATTGGAATGAGTGTAAACATTCGCAAAAAAATTCCATACGCAGAATCTAACT
>JAPLEL010000249.1 GCA_026391415.1 Bacteroidota bacterium | reverse complement strand
CTATCCTTAATAGTGGTGTTAGAGATAATGTGATTCCAACTTATGCAACCGCCTATGTGAACAGTAGAATTTTACCTGGTGAAACACAGAAAGACGTCTACAATTTTGTAGAAAAAACAGTGAATGATACCAATATCAAAATTACCTACTATCACAATTATAGCACCATGCCTTCCCCTACCACAGACATTAACAGTAAGGCTTTTAAAAGAGTAGAGAATGCCATCATTGCTGTTGTAGATGATGTGATTGTAGCACCCATGGTTATGTTAGGCGCTTCTGATTCTAGAAATTATAGAGAAGTGAGTGACGGGGTAATCAATTTCACACCTATTACCAATGGCAAAGGTTACCATGGCATTGATGAACGCATGCTGGTTACTGATTTTCAAAAAGGGATTCACTTTTTTAGTTTGTTAATTCAAGGTTCAAAATAAATTTTATGAAAAGAACTCATCGTATTTGCTTGTTGCTTATATTAATTTTTTTTAAAATGAACATGACTATGGGACAATTCAAACCCTTGT
The DNA here is from genome assembly GCA_026391415.1 of Bacteroidota bacterium. Classification (GTDB taxonomy): domain Bacteria; phylum Bacteroidota; class Bacteroidia; order Chitinophagales; family Chitinophagaceae; genus Sediminibacterium. Next base: position 1,140 of record JAPLEL010000249.1, on the reverse strand, counting down.
ACACTGTAACGCCCAACGAAAAAAAACATATAAACCAAGAAGCCTCCAATACACAATCTGGGATATTGATCATTGAAAAAGTTTCTACGCCTACTTATCAATATTATAGAGCAGTTAAGGACAATGAAAAAAGACCCTGTGTGATTATATGTCCTGGTGGTGGCTATTATATTTTAGCTGCTGGTCATGAAGGCGCAGATGTGGCTGAATTTTTCAATAGTATTGGTATCAACGCGCTGGTTTTAAAATATCGCATACCCAATGCAGACAATCAAATAGATAAAACCATTGCACCTTTGCAAGATGTACAACAGGCTATGTATTTGTGCAGATTGAATGCAGCCAATTGGGGGATTGATGCCAAAAAAATTGGGGTCATGGGCTTTTCCGCAGGAGGACATTTAGCAGCAAGCTTAGCTACGCATTATGCCGATGTAAAAATTAGTAACCCTGAAAATATATCTTTAAGACCCGATTTTCAAATTCTTATTTATCCAGTAATTAGTTTTCAAAATTTTGGTCATGGCGGTTCTAGGAATAGTCTTATTGGGCCAGTGATGACCGAGGAAGCCATTCATTATTTTAGTAACGAAGAACAAATCAATACTTATTCACCTCCTGCCTTTTTGGTACACGCCAAGGACGATGATGCAGTGCCTGTGCCCAATTCAACTATTTATGCAAAAACCCTTGAAATGAACAAAGTGCCTGCCGAAATTTATTTGTATGAAAAAGGGGGCCATGGTTTTGGGATGAAAAACCCCACCAGTGAGGTGTATTGGCCAAATTTATTGAAGGATTGGTTACACAAAAAACAAATTCTTTAATAAATTGTTATACTATTATAGTCCCGAATACTAAACTAAACGGGGTTTAAAATTTTTAAAAAAATATATATGCGTTATTTAGTTTTTACTTTAGCTGTTTTTGTTTGTTTGAATCTGTCTGCTCAAAAAACCATCCTCATCAAGTGTGGTAAATTATTGGACAGCAAAACAGGTATGGTCACTGAAAAACAAAATATTTTAATCAAAGGCAATCAAGTCGTATCTATTAGTGCGAGTTTATTGCCTGCAGACTCTACCATAGATTTAAGTAATTATTTTGTCATGCCAGGCATGATCGATTGTCATACCCATG
>JAPLEL010000299.1 GCA_026391415.1 Bacteroidota bacterium | reverse complement strand
CATACTAGCGATTGCCGGCACTTTAATAGTGGGCTTATCTATTGCTGCTATTGGGGTTGTACGTTTTTCGTCGGTTAATTTTGGTAGTCATAATAAAGAAAATTATGGAGAATATTGTCCTACACTTGATTTAACTGGATGGAAAAACTTTAGTGCAGATTTTAACCAATTGGTAAAATCCGATTTAGCAAATGAAACTATGAAGCCACAACCTTTTTTATTGGTGGATAAATGGTTCCCAGGAGGTCATTTAGAATTCTATACGGCTAGAGAAACTGGATTAACGCTTATTGGGGTGGGCTTGCTAACCGATTTACACAAGTTTGCATGGTTAAATGAATCCCGAAAAAAAATACAACTAGGAGATGATGCTTATTGTATTGTTCCCTCTAATTTACCCGTAGATATGCATGCTACTTATAGCCAATTTTTTGAACAAATACAAGCACCAGTAGTAATTAATCAAAATAGAAATGGAGGAATTGTAAGATACTTTTATGTGTATCGTTTAAAAAATTGCAAAAAAATACCAGCAAGAATTTTGCCTTAATTTATTGAAGATGTGTACTATCTGAATTAGATATTGGCGCAACTAACAGCGGATCTTCTTTTGTGCCGAATAATTTTTCGAAATCTCGTCTATAAGAAATACTCACACCCTGACGAACTATTTTTTGTAAATACTATAGCTCTTAATTTTCTATCATTGGTTAAAATAAACTCAACATTAAAATCTGGCAACCATTGAAAGTTTCCGTTTTGAATAGCGGAAGTATTGCCTAAGTTGAAATCGAAATCACTGCCAAGCGTTACCACAATTTTATTATTTGCAAAAGCATAACCTAATTTAAGATTAACCCTTGTTCTATCAAATTTATTGGCATTGGCACTTATGCCTGTGCTAGCATCTATCAAACTATTACTGCTATATAAGGTAGTTCCCAAATCAAAACTCAAGCTTTTGTCTCCAGTAATTCGATATAAAACATTCGACATTGCTTTATTTAACTCTTTGGTTAGTACTTGCGAAATAGTATTTACACCAATTGAAGTAATCATATAAGGGTTTGCTATAACCGTATTGCCATTTGATCCTGATGGGGCAAAAGACCCGAGCACAATTAAAAATGAAACCTGTTTTAAAATTTCATTATCGTCTTTTTCAATTCTGTTTAAAAATGCAGCAAATTCATTGTCTGTTTTAACCGGACTTCCTTGAGGGAAGTCTATTTTAAATTTAATACTAGGTAAATTTAATTTATCTCTCAATTGAGCAATTACATAAACGTCTCCGCGATAGGCTTTAATAGCGCCACTAAAATTATTATTACCTACTAATTCGCTTAGGCTAATTCTTTCTGCAATATATTTTGCATCAATATGCATTTCTGCTTTAAATGGATCTCCATTCCATTCAATATAATTGCCTGCATCGGCCATCAACTCAAATGGTTTTCTAATAAAGGACTGAAAATTAAAATCATAACTGCCTTTGTCTATATTATAGCGTCCTCTAATTGTTAATGGGTCAATAGTACCTGCATGAATTTTTAATCGACCATTTCCTACTGCTTTAATAACATCGCCAGTCATTTGATCTAAAATAACATCAATGGCTACTTTTTTATTAGCAGTTAAATCTAAGTCTACAATTAAATTGAAATTACTAGCGCTATTGACAGACGCCATTTCTGCGCCATACTGCTTGAATACAATAAAGTCGGCTAAGCCACTTTCTTTGCTAGTAGAACTGGGTAAAAAAATATGTGAGCTATCGGTTGCTTCAGCAGTGATATTCATTTTGGCATTGTTCTCTGGCCCCTTAAAACTCATTTGCGCTTTACCAATGGCATTGCCATAAAACTGTTGGTTGTCTTTGAATTTAGTGTCAATTAATAATAGTTTATTAGTAGATAGGTCAAAGTCAAATTGTAAATTTTTAAATCCTTTTTCTAATAGTTTTCCTTTTACAATTCCTTTGTTATTGTATTTATCTCTAATAGTTAATTCGCCAAAATCAATGCCATCTTTGGTGAATTGTATTTCAGCAGAATCAATACTGTAATTCACTTTTGTATAATTAACTGTTAGGCCTGCATTGCGCAAACTAATATTGCCCAAAAGGTCTGGTGCATTCGGGTCTCCGTTAATATTTAAATTACCTTTTGCTTGACCCTTAAAGTCACTAAAGAGGTCGCCTATAAATCGGTGTAGGATATTTATTTTGGTGTCTTCTAATTGAATATCGGTGTTAAAAGGTTTTCCAATGGAATCTTTTAAATTGTAATATCCTGTTGCTTTTAGTTTAAAGGATTCATTGGGGGATTGAAGTGTAAAGGGAATCATTCCTGTGGCATTATTATAACCTGCAGTTAATTTTACCAAACCTATAGAATCGTCATCGAGTATAAATTGTTCTGTATTTAATGATGCGTTTGCTTGAAAATTTCCAAAAAAATCACTCATTATAATATTGCCAGTAGATACACCCTCAATTCTTGGGTTTCTAAAAAGTGCCGCTGTTATATCGCCTAAAAAAACATTTTTTAATTTAAGCACTAAATTATTAGACGGACCTGCCGATTCAGATGCTACTCGAATTTCTTGAAATCCTTGTGTGAACTGGAGATTCTTTGCATCAATAATATTATTTCTAATACTTAATTCACCAGCATTTTCTATACTCCATTTTTTTTCATTTAATACAAAGCTAGAAGGTCTTAAACGAATACTTACGCCATCTTGATAGGTGTATACATCAGAAAATAAGGCTGCATTATTAAAGGGATTATCTGTATTTGTTTTAATAGAAACAATGGAATGGTCATTCGTTGCAGTTACCTGAAAATGGGTATTCGGAAAATGAATACTGTCGCTAATTTGAATGCTTCCAATATCTCCGTGAACGTCTAGTGTATCTTTGTTGCCAATTCCGTTAATGGCGGCCCCTGATACAATGAACTTATCATATTCTCCGTAGGGTAAACTAGCTTCAATACTCAATTTATTTTTCTTGGTATCAATCGTGCCCGTAAATGAAACATCATTGAATCCGGCAATTTTTTTATCGTATAGCTTTAAATAAGGTTCAAAATAGTTAGTATTTACCGATACTTGAAAAGCCTGATTTGTTGGAATTATTTTTGGTGATTTAATATATGCTGGATAATAATGGTTAAGTAGTGACTGAATACTTGATGGCAAATCCATAATACTAAAGCGACCTTTAACTGCAGCATTAAAATCATTTCCCACTAAGGTTAATGTTTTAACACTATCTATATAACTAGAACTCAATTTTACGGAATCGAAATTGATGGTACTAACTTCTCCTTTAATATTTGCGTTTAATATTTTGGCTGTTCCTAAAAAGTTGTCAATATTGGTTCCAGTAAAATTAGCATCTAATAACCCGGTGATATTAATTTTATCTTTATATAAATTCAAGGATTTTAGTTCTGCATGCACCAAGTCTCCAACCATATTATAACTGGGCTGTTCTTTGTTTAAATCAATTTCAATATTACTAGTAAAACCTAGGTTAGGGTCATTGATTTTTAATTCTCCGCTGAAATATTTTTTTTGCAATAATCCTTTGGTAATAATATTGGAGTATGCGTAGTTGTTAAATTCTATGCTAGTTATTTTTCCATCTAATTCAGTTTTAATTTTATCAATTTTAAAACTTGTACCAGTAATTCCGCCTTTAAAATCAACCAAACCTAATTGCGCAATATTTAAAAACTTTTTTATTTGGAAACTGCATGGCAATATTTGTTTTTACACCACCTAGTGAAGTGTTAAATATTCCATTAGTAATAAAGTTATTAATAGTGCCATTAAAATTGCCACGGTAAATAATATTACCTAGAGCAGATAAATTAGGAGATACAACATCTTTTAAAGCTGGAATGATTCCTAAATCGAAGTAATTGGTTTGCAGGGTTCCATTGCTGAAATTAATATTGGTCTTATTAATATATGGAAGCCCTTTCATAGATAGTACGCCCGTAATGGAGCTACCAACGCCAGCTTTTGCATTTACATTTTTTACGCTAAAGTTCTCAACTGTTCCTAAGAAATTACCAGAGAGCGTAATTTGTTTATTGAGTCCAATTAATTCTGGCGCAAAAAATGCAAGGTCATCACTGTGTACTTTTGCGTCTTTAAAATTTGCTTCCATTAATACATCAGTAATATACTGTCCAAAGTTTTCATTAAAGTCTTTGTATTTCATGGCATAGTAAGGTCCTAGCTTGCTTTTATTGGTTTGCAGGTCTAAAGCAGC
>JAPLEL010000016.1 GCA_026391415.1 Bacteroidota bacterium | reverse complement strand
CTGCAAGAGCAGGTATACGTTATCAAAACAACAAAGCAGAGCAAGATTTTGCACTAGGTTTTAATTCTGCAACAGACGAATTAGTAAGTGTACAAAATGGTTTAACAGCTCTTCGTCAAGTAGGAGGAGGAATTGGCAATTGGAATTGGATGAATATTTATGCCAATGCCGATTATGCATTTAAAAGCAAATTCTTCTTATCATTTAATATGGCTGCAGATGCTTCATCAAGATTTGGCACAGCAGTACAAGACGGCATTGCTGTTAATGGTGTAAGAATGGCCTTGATGCCTTCCCTATCAACTGCTTGGTTAATATCCTCAGAAAAGTTCATGGCTAAATCTGGTATTAATTTATTGAAACTTCGTGCATCATACGGATTAAGTGGCAATGATGATATTGGTAATTATACTAGTAGACAAACCTATGGTTCTCAAAATTTATTAGGTATGCAAGGATTGGTTCGTACAGGAATTGCTAATCCACAATTGCAATGGGAAACCAGTAAAAAAATAAATGCAGGAATTGATTTTGCTATCTTAAACGAACGCTTATCAATCAGTTTAGATGCCTATCAAAACACTACCTCTAACATGCTTGTTTACCAAGACTTAAATACAACAACTGGATTCAGTTCTGTAATAACAAATGGTGGCAGTATGCAAAACAACGGTATTGAATTAAGCCTAACAGCGCGACTAATCAATCAAAATTCATTTAAATGGGATTTAGGTTTTAACATCAGCAAAAACAAAAGTAAAATCATTGCAATACCCAATGGTCAATTCACAACCAATTACGCAGGTGCTACCATTATTACTGCTAATGGACAAGATGCTAATTTATTTTATGGCTATGTAACCAAAGGCGTATTTGCAACAGATACAGAAGCAAGATCCGCTAATTTGAGTAAGAAAAATACCAATGGCAGTTTCTCGAATTTCAACGCTGGAGATATTCGTTTTGCAGATGTAAATGGCGATAAAATAATTGATGAAAATGATCGCCAAGTAATAGGCAATCCTAATGCAGATTTTACTGGAGGCATTACAAATAAAATTATTTATAAGCGTTTTGAATTGAATGCGCTATTCACTTTTAGCAAAGGCAACGATGTATATAATTACATGCGTTATCGTTTAGAATCTATGGCAGGTATAGAAAATCAATTATCTGCAGTAATTAATAGATGGCATGGGTTGGGTCAAATAACAGATATGCCAAAAGCAACATTTGGAGATCCAATGGGCAATAGCAGATTCAGTAATCGTTGGATAGAAGATGGCTCTTATTTCCGTTTGCGTTCTATTTCATTACAATATTATATTCCATTAAAATCAGGTGTATTACACAATGCAACAATTTATGCAACAGGTACTAACCTATGTACTTTAACCAAGTACAAAGGATACGATCCTGAATTTAGTGCAGCCACTAGCATTTTTGCACAAGGAATTGATACCGGTTTAGACCCACAATTCAAGAGTGTGATTTTTGGTGTTCGTTTTGGATTATAATAATAGTTATCAGATAAAAGAATTCTTAAAATAAGATAGTATGAAAAGGTTTTTTATTAAATATTGTTTGCTAGTAGTTTTGGGAGCAACCGCTTTCTCTTCTTGCAAAAAAACATTCGACCTACTTCCTCAGGCCCAATTAGATGCTAGTCAAATGTATCGTAACGTATATGATGCAGATGCTGCTATTGTTGGCTTGTATGGCAAATTCACCAGTTTAGCAGAACGTTATATTGTGCTAAATGAATTACGCGGAGATATGCTAGAGTATACCGATAATGCCGACGAATATTTGCGTCAAATTAGTACCCATAGTGTTACTGCCGAAAACCCATATGCCAATCCAAGACCATTTTACGAATTGATAGTTAATTGCAATGACGTGTTGAAAAATTTCAACAGCATGCATGATGCAAAAAAAATGAAAGAAGCAGAGTTTCAAGAACGCTATTCAGATGTACTTTTTTTACGCAGTTTCTTATACTTACAATTAGGTATTCACTACGGAAGTGTGCCTTATGTAACAGATGCTTTGGCAACTTTAGACGATGTTAATAACGAATCTAAATTTCCAAAATTAAGTTTCAATGTATTATTAGATAGTTTAATTAATGTGTCTGAAAGGGCTACTTATAAAGACGAATATGCTAGTTCAAGTACACTTGCTGTTACTGTTGATGGCTACCCTACTCAAAAATGGTTTGTTAATAAAAAAGTGGTTTTAGCCGATTTAAATTTATGGAAAGGGAATTATGTACAAGCAGCTAGTTATTACAGACAAGTAATGGAAACTGGTACTGTGGGTACTTTAAATGGATCTTATTATTCTATGTACAAAGTTGGTTGGGATAGCAATGGCGATATTGACCATTATATTACTTATTCAAGAGCAGGTGACGCCTCTACTTTAGTTACCAATTCACAATGGCGCATAATGTTTGAATTACCAACTACTACAGAAGGATTTAGAAGAGAGTGGGTTTGGGCAATTCCATTCGACAACAAATTCAAACCAGAAAATCCATTTGTAAAATTATTCTCTAATATAGGCGGAAGCTATTTAGTAAAGCCTTCAAAAAACGCCACAGACATGTGGGATAATGAGCAACAAAAATCTGCGAGTGCTGCAACCGGAACACCAGGTATTCCTTATGATGCACGCGGACAATTAAGTTGGAAAAACATCAACGGACAACCCGTAGTAATGAAGTTTTTATATAACTATATCAATAATAATACCAATCTACCAATAAACGTTTTACAAAAAGACAGCAAATGGTTTTTGTTTCGTCAAACACAGTTGCATATGCGTTTTGCAGAAGCAGCAAACAGGGTTGGACGATATCGCTTAGCATGGGGTTTATTAAACTCTGGTATTGCAGGTGCATACCCTGCTCCAACAAGTGATGTAACACTTTACCACAATACTTTAAACGATTCTTATCCGTTTAATTTCGATGCAAGAAATAGCGGAAGTGCTGGTGTGCCATACTATCGTAGCGATTGGTATAGAAATATTGGTATTCGTTCAAGAGCCAATTTGGTAGACCAAGCGGTTCCAGCAACAGATAGTTTAAATCAAATTGGGAACACGCTGGCCCGATTTATTACGTGTTGCTTTAAGAAGAAATGACCCAAGTTTTATAGCAGATAAAGTATATGCTAAATTATTAAAAGATGGCGTTCCTAATGCAGCTGCAGTAAGATCAAAATTAATGGACAAAAACAATTGGTATTTACCTTTTAAATTAAAATAGAAGAGATATCCCCCGATAATTGAAAAAAGCATGCATCCTAAAGATGTGTGTTTTTTTTTGCCTATCTTAATTCATATCATTAAAATCTTGAATCTAACAATCCTTACACACTGTTTTTGAAATATTAATGCAAATACATATGTTAATAACTTGTTTTGTGTATAAATAATTGACAATAAATGCCAAATCGTTAAACAAAAATGGTATCTTTTATTACACAAAAACAAAAACGTATGAAAAAAATTTTTAATCAGTTACTCGAAATCCCAAATTTCGTTAACCAAAAAGTGTTAAACACAAAAGTAAATTCTGCAGTTGAAAGCTTTGATGGAGAGCATGGAATTCGATGTTATGTTAAGACGATTTATCAGTTTCTGGCTTTGGTTACACTGGTAGTGATGGAAATTAGTTTGTTAAGAGCAGGTTTTGCTTATTTAACAGACGCGCATAGCTTAATTGAAAAAGCTGGAAGCATCATTACACTGGTATTATTAATGTATTCTGCTTTTCCAATTGCGCAAGTAATTAAATCGAGGGGAGAAACATTAGGCGGCACACATAATGGAATGATTTCTTTTGTATTCAACGATTTTGTAAAAACAAATATTCGTATTGTAGGAGAAGTTTTAGCCATTGCAGGTTTGTTTGCAGCATTTGCAACTACCCTATCTTTTATTACAGACCACAATTTATTTAGCACAGGTGGCGATATGGATTTATTAAAACCATTGGTGCCTGTATTTACTTTTCCAGCTGAAACATTTTCAACCTTGTTAAATGCAGTAGGATTAAAATCAGTTGCAGAAGGCTTACAATCCATCACAGGATATCGTATGGCAGCTGCAAGTCAGTTTAATGGCGATTTTATTTGGAGTGCACAAGACTTAGTAGGTGTTGTAGGGAGCTATGTTAACGTTGCCTTAGGATTGATTGGCATGTACATTAGTTTAGCTATCTACCAGTACCTATATTCAATTGGAAGTAATTTGATTAATTGGGCGGCAAATCCATCTTTGCCAATCTCGGTTAAAAACAAATAATTATTGATACATACATTATATGGGGTGGCAGTAAATCTGTCATCCCATATTTTTTTAAAGAGATCAAGGCAAATAAAACTACCAACCACTATTTTAAAGATATAGTAGCTGAAGTTCCCCAAGTTACCTGTGCTGCAGGGTTAGAAGGTATTGGATTCCATAAACATTCTCTTATGGTCATATTCTTAGCTGTAGTATCAACTGCAACGAATTGAAAAGATAATTTTGTTTCATCGGTAGCTGAAACCGATCCTTTCATAGGAGAATCTACACGGAAACAATTAAGCGAGATATTGTTATCGGGCCCTTGCCAAACATAATATTGGTTATAATTATTATGTCCATGAAAAAAAGCTTTGATATTAGGACGAAGCTTTAAAAAATCAGTAAACGCTCTTTGTTCAATGTAAGCCACATCATTAATGGTTTTGGCTCCATCTTTAAATACCTCAGAAAGAAGATTTTCAAATTTGTCGGTCGAATTGATATTTTGGCTATTGTTAGGATTGGTAAAAAAACGCGCTTCAACGTTAGGGATAGAATGCATAAAAAGAAAAACAGGTGTTGTACTACTTACATTTTGAAGGTCTTTAACCATCCACACTCTTTCTGAAGAATCTGGCCAAAGATTAATGAACATAAAATGAATGCCTTGAATATCTTTAGAGTAATGCACTTTATCAGTTACATAATTAAATGATGCAGCAGTTTTAGGTATACTTGGATTAATCATGAGGTTATACATACCAATCATTGAAGAAGCATCTGTTGGTGGGGCCATGCTTGCATAATATCCAACAGTATTTGATACATCGTGGTTACCCGGCACTATAAATAAATCCGTTTTTTGTTTATTTCTGTTTGTTAATTTCAAATTGGCAATATAATCTTTAGAAAACTGGTTCCAGGAAATGGTGGCTGCCTGAATATTGCTGCTTGTTTCTTCTCTATTCGCAATATCGCCGCCTGTAATAATACAGTCAACAAAATCAATTGTTTGTCCAGCATTAACACCTCCATCATTTGGTAAGGTTACTGCATTTAAAGCATTCAATTTATTAACCAAAGCAGCATTTACAATTGATGCATCCACATTATTAGCACCCTGAAAAGTTGCTTTAGTTAAACCATAATGAGGGTCAGAAGTAAAAACAAAATGAATTAAATTACTATTAACAGCTGCAATAACAGGTAATAAATCACTTGTCTTATTTTTCGAACAACTGATATAAATTAATCCAACTAAGGCAAAAACAAATACAAGTTTAATTTTAGAAAAACGCATTTATCAAAAGTTTATTTCAATAAATGTATTTAGTTAATAATGATGTAAGAAAAAATACGGTCTATTTAAAGAAAGTTAATATTATAGTATTAAATAAATAATAATTTAATAATAATAAAACCTAGAAATTTTATATATTTAAAAATACTTGTAAGGTATATTTTTATGATACTTCATTAAAACACTACAAAAAACTGCCAAAACCACATAAAAAAAACTCCGAAATCGAAAGAAATCGGAGTTTTTATTGCTATTTACTAGCTAGATTGTGATCCGGATTGGATTCGAACCAATGACCCCAAACTTAGAAGGTTTGTGCTCTATCCAGCTGAGCTACCGAACCAATTCAAACAATTCCTTGCTTGAAGGGACGCGAAAATAAATTTTAATTAGTTTGCATCCAAAAGCATTTACAATAATGGAGGTAAAAATTGAAAATAGTTGGAAAGAATTGCTCAAAGACGAATTCAAAAAAACGTACTTTTTGCAGATTGCAAGCCATTTAAAGGCAGAAAAAGCCACAAACGCCATCGTTTATCCTGCTGGAAATAAAATATTCTATGCCTTCGAAAAAACGCCATTTACCCAGGTGAAACTGGTTATTTTGGGGCAAGACCCCTATCATGGACCCGGCCAAGCCCATGGTTTGAGCTTTTCTGTGTCCGATGGTGTGCCTTGTCCCCCATCTTTGCAAAATATTTTTAAAGAGTTAAGAAATGATATTGGCCTGCCCATTCCTACAACAGGTAACCTCACTCCTTGGGCCGAACAAGGGGTTCTTTTATTAAATGCCAGTTTAACTGTACGGTCTAATGAACCAGCAAGTCATGCAAAAATTGGTTGGATCAATTTTACCGATGCCGTGATTAAAAAAATCTCCGAAGAAAAACAAGGCGTTGTTTTTTTATTATGGGGCCGTTTTGCCCAAGACAAACAAGGGCTGATTGACGAAACCAAGCACCATGTTTTAAAAGCGGCCCATCCTTCGCCTTTTAGTGTTGAAAAAGGATTCTATGGCTGCAAACATTTTAGCCGCTCTAATGAACTACTCATGCGTGCTGGATACGATCCTATTAATTGGAATATCAACCCCAATCAATAGTATATATTTGATTGTACATTTGCCCAGCAATAATTAAATATTTATGACTAAAAAGAAAGCCCCTTCCGGAATATTAATTGAAATATTTGCACGCATTTGGTCTTTTTGGGGATTGATTAGTTTTGCAGGAACTTTCTTAATTATTGTTATTCCATCCTTACTTACAAAATTAGTAAAAGATCCTAAGGGGATGTGGTGGTTTATAAGCATTGCACGCGTATGGAATTTTACCTGGTTACATTTAATTGGTTGCCCAGTTAGTGTTAAGGGAAAAGAAAATTTTGCAAAAGGCCAAACTTATGTAGTGACTTGTAACCACAATGCGATGTTAGATGTACCAATGTCTGCACCATTTATTCCGGGCCCAAATCAAACCATTGCTAAAAAAGAATTCACAAAAGTTCCTTTGTTTGGATTTTATTATGCACGTGGTTCGGTTTTGGTTGACAGAAATAGTGATGGCAGCAGACGCAGAAGTTTCGAAGACATGAAAGCTGCACTAAGCAAGGGTTTTCACATGTGTATTTTTCCCGAAGGCACACGCAATCGTTCGAACGATCCGTTGAAACCTTTTTTTGATGGCGCTTTTAAATTAGCTGTAGATACCAAAACAGCTGTAATCCCTGCCGTAATTTTACACACCAAAAAAGCCATGCCTACCCATAAAGTTTTTTACTTAATGCCGCATCCTTTGGAGATTCATTTTTTACCACCAATTAGTTCCGAAGGTTTAACCACCAAAGAATTGAAAGAAAAAGTTTTTCAAATTATGTGGGACTATTATAAAGCGAATGACTAATAATTAGAGAAAGTTCTGCTCCTATTAATACGCAAATCACGTAGTATCCCAGACTTAGGATTTAGGGTAATATTAAAAGATCGATACATACCAATTGGAGTGATATTAATAGCCAATTGCCAGCAGTGCATTTCACGTGTAATGAACATACTTATCTGTTGAATTTTTCCAACATTAAAATCAAAATAACCGGTTCCGCCCATCTTCCATTTTGGTGTGAGTGTAAAATCTCCATTAAAATTTACAGAAGAATATATTTGATTTATAAACCCACTATAATCGGGTTTTAGGGTACGTGTATAATTTAATGAATAAGAAAAACTCAAAGACCATGGCACATTAAAATCTGTGAACTCTGCAGGGTTAGCGCGTGCAAATTGCAATTGTCTTTGTTGTTCATCTGGCGTCATAAAAGGATCCATTGGCAACTCTTTTTTATCCTTACTATCCTTGCCTGCTTTTTCATCCTTTGTTTTACTTTTAAAGGATGTTGAAATAGCTAAATTGGCACTAGTAATTCTACCAAATTTTAATTTTGTAGGATCAAATAATAATTTATTCACACTGTAGCCTTTACTATCAATCATGTAAGGGTCTAGGTTGGCGCCAGCAGTAATATTTATATTATCAAACAAGGTGCTACGCGCATAAATATTAAAATTCCCTAGGGCAAAACTATCAGCCATCATATTGTACGACGAAGAAAATCCAAACCCATCAATGAGTTTAACTTTCTTGGTAGCAACGCCTGTTGAATCAGATTTATCCAACACTTTCATCTCTAATAAATTATCTACCCCAAACCCTATCCCACCAAATTTACCTTCGCCAAAACTTCCCATAATACCGCCATCAAATTGAGAGAAACGATATTGTCTACCACTAGTATCTACCTGCGTTGAATAATGAAAAGGGCCAGCCATATCGGGCTTATAGTTCAATGAAAAATTGGGGCGAACCTCGTGTCGAATTGCTTTTATATTTTTTGAATGTTTAAATTGATAGGTACCAAATATCCGCGTGTTTACTCCTATTCCAAAACTCATTTGTCGGGCAGTATAAAATCCTTTTTGAATAGCCGTATCTACTTTTTCTTTTGCAGCATTCCAGGTTTTAAAATTACGTTGGCCATACCATCTTTCTTCGTAAGAGATACTAGGGCTAATGGTTATAGGTCCTAAAGAAGGTAATGAAAGTGTAATAGGAATATTGTGTTGCGCACCCCATTGTACGGTATCTAACATTCTTCTTAAATTAAACGCCGTATCATAAAAAGAAAATTGATTTTGTAAATTTCCACTATATCCTAATCCAATTTTTTCGTACCATTTTGGTGTGCCTACTCCTTCTTTTTTCTGGAACGGATAAATAGTAACCATATTAAAATTCACAGTTGGCAAATTCATATTTACCAATCCTGTATTACTATTTTGGTTGTGGTTGGCATTTACCGATAAATTATATTTTCCATACCAGTCTTTGCTATAATTTATAGAAGATCCTAACTGGTTATTAAAATTTTGATACGGATTATTTAATAATGATTTATTGAATTTGGTACTACCAAAATTCACACTTGCGCCAAATTGTGTACCAGGTCTTGCACGCGTATCACTGGTATGACTCCAATTAATCATAAACGATTTTGATCCACTAAACTCGTCCTTCGCTAAACCCGACCGGTTTAACATTTTAGTGTTTTGAAAAGTTAGGTTTAGGTTTCCTGCAAACTTATAGCGCATTAAATATTTAGAATTCAAATTCACCAACCAGCCACCATAAGAATATAAATTGGCCTTGGTGGTCATGTCTATATTTTCATTAATTACTTTATAAAAACCCAATCCTTCTAAACCAATTCCAAAATCTTCACTCGTAATAAATGCTGGTGCAATAATTCCAGAATGCCTTCCTCTTTCTAATGGGTACAAACCAAAGGGAATACCAATTGGCATCGGCACACCTTCAAATTCTGGGAATGCAGGACCGGAAATACCCATTTTATTGGCCACTATTTTCATTCTAGCAGTTCTAAAGGCAAAATGCGGGGTATCTAAATTACAAGTGGTAAATCTTGCTCTGTAAGCAAATGCTTCATCGGCATTAATTTTTTTCAACTTCAATGCATTTACATAAATCTCCCCTTCTTGTAAAAAAGTATTTTGAATTAAGGCCTTTCCGCTTTTAGTATTAAATGCAATGGTATCGCTGATCGTTTTGGTTTCTCCTTGGTCGAAATGTGGTTTATTTAATGGATTATTGGCAGTATCTGTTCCGCCATAAGCCCTAATTTCTTGGGTTTCTTGGTCGTATTTTATAGTAGCCGCGTCTAATTTCATGTCTTTATAATCCATCTTAGCCTTGCCATATAGGTAAAACTGACGGGTAGCAATGACCAAAACCCCCGAATCTTCGGCATTATACTTTATTGGCGCATCAATTGAATCTTTAGAAATTTTTAGGGTGTCTACTTTAGGGATGGAATCTATTCGCAAGGTGTCTTCCTCTCCATTTTCAAGGGTGATTTTCTTTGAAACCCTTGCTGGAACTGTATCATTTAGTGAATTCTCAAAGAGAAATACGTGACCGTTATGTGCAGTTGCCCCCTTTGTATGAATTGTTAATATCATTAAATAACCAACTACAACAATAGCCAGCAGGGTTTTTACGTTAAATTTGTGCAGTTTGCTCATAATACTAAGAAGGCAAAAATAAGGCCTTCAACCTGTAAATTGTTGTATGAACTAAATCCTTTAACGAATTACTATGATGCGAAAATATTTATTGGCTGTGTTACTACTCTGTTTTTGCGGGTTTGTGGCTATGTCATTTACCCAAAATAAAGCTTTGCCCGTTCAAAAACAAGCACTGCGTAAAATTGTAATTGATGCAGGTCATGGCGGAGCAGACGGCGGTGCCCATGGTAAATTCTCTCACGAAAAAGACATTGCCCTAGCAGTTTCTCTTAAGTTGGAGCAAATGTTACACGATGAAATGCCAGAAGTTGAAGTGGTTATGACGCGCAGAGATGATGTGTTTAATTCTGTAATTGTAAAAGCCAATATTGCCAACCAAGCAAAAGGAGACCTTTTTGTTTGTATCCACGTTAACGATGCCAGCCCTCAAAAACATAGCGAAGTAATTGGCCATCATACCGAAACCTATTATAAAGGCAAGGGTAAAAAGAAGAAAAAATTAACAAGAACCGTAGCTGATTATAGACGTTGGACCACCCCAAGCCCTGCAAAAGGAACCGAAACTTATATTTATGGAGTAGGTAAAACAGATGCTAAAAAAGAAGCCTTGAGTGAAAATATGGATTTGTTTATGGATAGTGTTTCTGCAAAGGAACTAAAAGATTTTAATCCAAACGATCCTACCAAAATGATGATTTCAACCATTAAAACCCAACAATATTTTCAACGTAGTGCTAATTTAGCACTTACAATTGAAGAAGAATTTCAAAAACTAGGCCGTATTAGCCGACAAGCCCAACAGCGCCAAAAAGGCATTTGGGTGTTACAAGCTGTTGCAATGCCAGCGGTATTAATTGAAACAGGCTTTATTTCTAACGAAGAAGAAGAGGAATATTTAAATAGTGATAACGGACAAAGAGAAATTTGTG
>JAPLEL010000149.1 GCA_026391415.1 Bacteroidota bacterium | reverse complement strand
TGAGGAACAAACACCTGTTATGACGACAGAACAATTAGTTGGATTAATCAAACAAGCCAAACGCCAGCCTATTGAAAGAGGCACTTTATATAATGTAATTCAAGATTATTCTAATTACGAATTCGCCGAAAACGAAATGTAAAATGTTAAAAAAAATATTTTATTTAGGTTTAATATTTTTCTTTTTTAATTGCGCTAACATGCAAGCGCAAAATAATATGGGGGCCAATGATTCTTTGTTGGTTGAATTAATGAAACAAAACCCAAATTACTTAACCTCCCTATTGGCTGATCCAGGTCAGTATCGCATTCAAATTTTATATACACAAATTAATAGGGATAAAAATAACATTCCTCATTTTAAAGACTATAGCTACCGTTTAAATGCAAATGAGTATTTTTACCCAGCAAGCACTGTTAAATTTCCTTTATCTGTATTGGCACTTGAAAAATTAAATAATTTAAAAATTGCAGGACTCAATAAAGAAACCACTGCTATTTACGATAGTGTAACAGCCAGACAGGAGACCATCTATAATAATCCTTATGCGATAGATGGTCGACAAACTATTGAACAAGCCATCAAAGAAGTTTTAGTGGTGAGTGATAATAATGCAGCGAATCGCTTATACGAATTTTTAGGCCAAGAATATATTCATTCCCAATTAGCCAATAAAGGGTATCCCGAAGTATATATCAGAAACCGACTTGAACTAGGTCGCACCCCTCTAGAAAACAGACAAACGCAAGCCGTTCATTTTTACGATGCCAACAATAAATTAATCTATACCCAACCAGCACAAAATAATACCGGAAAATTACCCTACTATAATGTACTCATTGGTAATGGTTATTTGAATAACAATGACTCTTTAATTAAAGCCCCCCTTAATTTTTCAGAAAAAAATAGAATAAGCTTAAGTGATTTACACCACATTATGCAATCGGTCATTTTCCCAGATCAAACAGCTTCAAAGCATCGGTTTAATTTAAGTAGTGATGATCGTAAATTTTTATTACAATGGATGCATACCACCCCAACGGAATCTAGTTATCCAACCTATGATAGTTCGGATTATTACCCAGCCTATGCTAAATTTTTAATGCTAGGTTCCGAGAAAGGCCTCATTCCTTCAAACATAAAAATATTTAGTAAAGCTGGTGACGCTTATGGATTTTTATTGGACAACACCTATATCATTGACACAGCTGCTAAAGTGGAATTCATGCTGAGTGCAGTTATCTATGTAAACGCAGACGGTATTTTGAATGACAATACTTATGATTACAGAACCATTGGGCTTCCTTTTATGAAAAACCTAGGAAATATCATTTACCAATATGAGCTTAGCCGAAAAAGAGCATACAGACCAAATTTTGACAACCTATTAGGTTCAACAAAATAGATATTAACATCCACTGAATAATTTAATTCAATTACAAGTGCAAAACTGACAATCGTTTGCGATTTATTTGCGAAATTTGTTAAATCAATTAATAAATTATGATTTTATCCTCCTTATTAGACAGATTTAGTGAACCTGAAACTTTAAAAATGGCCAAATTAGGCCGTGAATTAAGAGCACAAGGTATTGATGTCAT
>JAPLEL010000189.1 GCA_026391415.1 Bacteroidota bacterium | reverse complement strand
ATCTGGCACAATGGCAGCAGGTATTGTAAATGCAACAAAAGATGGTCAACAAGTAATAGGAATCAGTTCATTGAAAAATAATACTGACCTAGAAAGTCAGGTATTAGATTTAGTATCCACTGATAAAAAAAATGCCTTCATATTACTACATCAATACCATTTTGGGGGATATGCCAAACACCCTGCCAAACTAATAGCATTCATGAATGAATTTTACAATAAAACAGGTATCCCAACAGATATTGTTTATACCGGCAAGCTCTTTTTTGCCATGGACAATCTGATTAAAGAAAACTATTTTGATAGTCAAACAAAATTATTGGTTATTCATTGTGGCGGATTACAAGGGAACCTTTCATTAGCAAAAGGGATATTGCCATTTTAATACGATTCTAGATTCTATATTTGTATAGCATGAGAAAAAAAGTCTTTTTAATAATCATTACAATTTTTGCTACATTTTTTAATAGGATAATTGCGCAAGAACAATTGATTGATTTTACTATCAAACAAATAGAGAAAAATAGCATAGAAATCAGTTGGACTAACCCTTATAGTAACACTGTACAGTTGTCTATTCAACGCTCACTTGACAATAAAAACTTTAGAACTATATTGTCGGCACAAAATCCTGCTATTTTAAACAATAAAACAATTGATACGCAATTACCTGTTGGTGTAAAAGTTTACTATAGAATTTATTATGTTTTAGCAGGAGGTAGTTTCTACTTTTCATACACGCTTAATACCATCGAAAATTTATTAAAAATAGATACGAAAAAAGAAATTGATAATGACAATAAAATTGCAAAGGATACCTCTTCTAATAATAATTTAACAAATAAAAAAACAACTCCAACTGAAAGTTCATTGACTAATATCAATAAAAAAAATACCAAGGATCAGCAAATTTATGAAGATAAAAAAATAACAAATAAAAATACCAACTCAGCTCCTGCAGGCAAAGTAAATAATTCTAAAAACGAATTAATCAATAAAAAAGATACCTCTTCAAATAAAGCAACTACTATTATAGAAGAACTTAGGCATGAAACCACAGAAGCAATAGAACCCGCTTTTGAATACTATTATCACACCCCAATAAAAGATAGAGCAATAATCAAACTTAATTTAAACCTTGATTTCATTCATTCAAGTATACAGAAAATTAAAAATACCAAATCAAATATCAAGCCTCTTGAATATATTTTTATTTACCAAAAAGATAGTTTGATAACCCGACTAGACCCAAATGGTTTTTTAAAGTACAAAGATTCGTTACGTTTAAAAACAAAAGACACTTTATACATTGTTAACAAGGGTTATGCTTCGATTCATACTTATATTCCAGTGTATGTATGGAAGCCATCATTATTTGTTTTTAATACAAAAAAGGGGGAGCCAACCATACAAATTGCTACAGCTAAAAAGCACAATTACCAACTAGTTTTTAAAGATGAAAAAGGTATATTTCTTTTTCAGCTGTCTCCTATTAAAGAAGAACAATTGTTCTTAGACAAGTCGAATTTTTTACATGCTGGCTGGTTTGAATTTGAGCTTTACGAAGACGAAAAGTTATTGGAAAAGAATAAGATTTTTATTCAATTGTAAAGGATAAAAAACATACAAATATTAATGATTATTAAAAGCACAATCAAATACTATTTCAAAATTCTTTTTTACTTTATACTTCACTTCATCCATAGAAATTTCACGGCCCAACTCTTTTGCCAAAGAAGTGACTTGTTTGTTTTGAATACCGCAGGGTAAAATGAAATTAAAATAGTTCAGGTCTGTATTGATATTAATCGCAAATCCATGCATGGTAATCCAACGGCTGCATTTAATACCCATCGCACAAATTTTTCTTTCCTTTCCAGGTATTTGCGGATCTAACCAAACGCCTGTTTCTCCAAGGCTACGATCGGCTTTTAAGCCATATTCTGCCAATGTTAAAATAATTACTTCCTCTAAACTTCTTAAAAACCATCCAAGGTCTGGTTTGAATTTTTCTAAATCTAAAATAGGATAGCCTACTAATTGACCTGGTCCATGAAAAGTAATATCTCCTCCCCGATTAATATGAAAGTATTCTATTCCACGCGCTGCACAATCTTTTTCGTTAATTAATAAGTGCTCATATTTACCACTCTTGCCTAATGTATAAACCGGGTTGTGTTCTAGAAATAATAAATGGTGCTGCGTTGGAACCATCTGGGGTAGAATGGTTTCAGCCGATTGTCTACAAGTTGCTTTGATAGTAGCATTATCTTTCAATAGTGATTCTTGGTAGTCCCAAACTTCTTGATACCGCCTTAATCCAAGGTCTTGAAATTCAATCTGCTGTTGCATAAAGTAAAATTACGCAATTCGCCGCAAATCTTTGAATAGACATGACTTTCGGTATCTGCTCTAACAAGCTTATTTTTACAAAATGGAACCAGCGTTAGACAATATAGATGAAGCGTCCGAAGAACTCTTTGAGCGAAAATCCTTTCATGTAAACAAAGGACAGGTACCGCTGCGTATTGACAAATTTGTGAAAATGCATATTGAAGGAGCCACCCGCAACAAGGTTCAAAATGGCATTGAAGCAGGATTTGTTACCGTGAATGGAAAAATTGTTAAGTCTAATTACAAGGTAAAGCCAGACGATGAAATTGTATTTCTGAGTTATATTAATCCAGAGCATACCGAGCTTAAACTAGAAAATATTCCATTAAATATTGTGTATGAAGACGATGCCCTAATGGTTATCAATAAGCCGCCAAATATGGTAGTGCATCCTGGAGTTGGCAATTATTCAGGTACTTTGTTAAACGGAGTTGCATACTACTTAAAACAACAACAACCCAATATTGACGAAGACAGTTTGCCGCGTTTTGGATTGGTGCACAGAATTGATAAAAATACAACCGGTTTAATTGTGTTAGCAAAAACAGGAGAAGCAGCAGCGCATCTTGCTAAACAGTTTTTTAACCATACTGTTTCTAGAAAATATCTAGCACTAGTTTGGGGAGATGTAAAAGAAGATTCTGGAACCATTACCGGACATATTGCACGACACAAACAAAACAGAAAAATGTTTGACGTGTTTCCAGAAGGTGAAATTGGTAAACATGCCATTACTCATTACAATGTAATTGAAAGATTCAACTATGTAACACTAGTAGAATGTATTTTAGAAACTGGTCGTACCCACCAAATCCGGGTACACATGAAACATATTGGCCACACACTTTTTAATGATTTCGAATATGGTGGGGATAGAATTTTAAAAGGCACGATATATACCAAATACAAACAGTTTGCAGATAATTGTTTTGAAGCCTGCCCTAGGTGTGCTTTGCATGCAAAAACACTCGGCTTTATCCATCCAACAACTGGTAAAGAAATTTTCTTAGAATCTGATATTCCAACAGATATGCAAAATGCCATTACAAAATGGAGAAGTTATATTAGCAACCGTAAAGAAGAAGAATAGATGCTAAGCCATTTAAAAAAAATTGCAAAAAAAATTCACAGCACCTCTCCTATTTCTTTTAGTAGAAATGAAACCTACGACCGTCTTACCAAAAAAATAATACAACGTATAGCAACAAATAATGGCGTTTGCATTGATATTGGTGCACACGAAGGAAAAATATTACAATGGATGGTAAGCTATTTACCAAATGCAACACATTATGCATTTGAACCAATTCCTGTTTTATTTGAACGATTAAAGTTAAAATTTACAAACAACATAATTATTTCAGCAACTGCTATTGGCAATGAAAACAGTACAAGCAATTTCAACTTAGTATTAACCAATATGGCTTATAGTGGTTTAAATAAAAGGGCTTACGATAAAAATGAAACAGACACTACTATTCAAGTGCAAACAGCCAAATTAGATAGCATCATTCCAATATCAGAAAAAATTAGTTTGATAAAAATAGATGTAGAAGGTGCTGAATTATTGGTTTTAAAAGGCGCAAAAAATATAATCAATAATTGCAAACCCCTAATTTTATTTGAATGTGGAAAAGCGGGTGGAGATGCCTATCATTTTTCCGCAAATGAAGTATACCTTTAAACAACTGGCTTCAAAATAAAGAAAGTACCAACAAAAACCAATTCAATAACTATTTTAATACAGGAAAAGAATTCTTTTTTTTAGCAGCACCCAATCAACTATAACTTACTACCCTTTAAGTTGAAATTTAGAGAAAATTGGTGGAATAAATTTTGTTGGTAAAAACCTGTTGCATATTGAATATGTAATTTGTTTAAATGCAAGCCGAATCCTAGCGTAAATCCATTCAAGCCATTGGTCATGTTATAAGCATTTAAGCTTTGCCTTCTCATTAAATTTAATCCCGTATTAATTTGTAGCTGATCACTTAAAATTAATTCTGAAGAAAAAACCAAATGGGTAAATATTTTTTGAGCCGTATTTTTTTGATTAAATCGAGTGTCGCCTTCTAAATTATTAAATATTGGATCGTTATATAAAATATTAAATTGTTGTAAATGGTGCGCAGTTAATGAAAATTGAAATGGTGCATTTTCTAATTTTTTTGTAATACCCAATTGCAAGTCAAAAGGAAGTTCTTCTTTTGGTGCTGCAGGAACATAGGTGCTTAATTGTGTGCCCATATTTTTTGCCAAAAAACTTACTTGCAATAATTTGTTCGAATTTAAATAGGCTATCCCCCAGTCAAATGCCAAGCCTGTTGCATGGTATTGCCCATAACTAGAATTAATATATTTTGTAGTTAATCCTACCCACCAATTTGTTTTATATATATGCGAAAGCATGAATTGTATGGTATAATCTGCAGGCTTAAATACCCCTAAAATATTCCCCGAAGGATCTGTTTGAGTAATGGATCCATAACTTAAATATTGAACACCTAAAGCAATATTTGTATTTGATTTTTGATGGTGATAAGCGTTCACAAACCCCAACTGTTGTACCCCTTCTGCAAAACTATAAAAGCTGGTACTAATTTGTTGGTGCATATCATCTCTTAACAATGCTGGATTATTATAAGCCATGCCTAGGTCGTTACCAATACTACTAATATTAACCCCCCCTAGGGAAGAAAGTTTGGCGGCATTGGGTTGTAACAAATAACTAAATACCGCATTGCCACCCAATGTTTGAGCAGAAGCGCTTGTTACACACATGAATAATATCATTCCAAAAAAGCGAACCATAGTTTTATTTGAACAACCAAATCTAAGCAGAAACTGATTGGATTATAAAAAAAATCCCCCATTAAAAAAACAGGGGATTTGAATGTATTTTAAATGTTCTGAATTATACCAAGGCTAATTCTAACACCTGTTGCATGTTTTTCACATAATGAAATTGTAAGCCTTTAATAAAACTACTATCAATTTCTTTTACGTCTTTTTCGTTCATTGCACAAACAATAATTTCTTTAAGCCCAGCCCTTTTTGCCGCCAATACTTTTTCTTTAATTCCACCAACGGGCAATACTTGACCACGTAAAGTAATTTCGCCTGTCATGGCTAAATAAGGCTTAACCTTTCTACCGGTAAAAGCAGAAGTTAAAGCAGTAAGCATTGTTACCCCAGCGCTAGGACCATCCTTTGGCACAGCACCTTCTGGCACATGAATATGAATGCTTTTTTTAGCGAATACATCTGGATCAATTCCATTTTTTCTTGCATTTGCTTGTAAAAAACTCAAGGCAGTGGTAGCACTTTCCTTCATTACATTACCCAGATTTCCTGTTAGTTTCATTTCGGGTTTCCCGTCGCCAACAATGGCTTCAATAAATAAAATATCACCTCCAACATAAGTCCAAGCAAGGCCTACAGCCACACCGGCCATATTGGATGTTTTATAAATTTCATTACTATATCGGTACTGTCCTAATATTTTTTCAATATCAGCAGCCGTAACAACCGATTTTACTTTGTTTTTGATGGCCAACTCTTTTGCTTGATAACGCATAATAGACGCCAACTGACGGTCTAGTTCACGCACTCCGCTTTCTCTGGTATAACTTTCAATAATTTTTTCTAAAACCTTATCACTGATTTTAAAATTCACTTTATTTAAACCATGTGCTTCTTGTTGCTTAGGTAGTAAATGCCTTTTTGCAATTTCTACTTTTTCTTCTACGGCATATCCACTTAAATCAATGATCTCCATTCTATCACGCAAAGCAGGTTGAATGTTTTGAATATTGTTAGCAGTTGCAATAAACAACACCTTGCTTAAATCGTATTCAAGTTCTAAATAATTATCGTAAAAAGTATGGTTCTGCTCTGGATCAAATCATTACTGGGTTAGACGATTTGCACTTGCGTATCTGTTGTACAATTCGCCCAGGCATAGCACCAATATAGGTTTTGCGGTGTCCACGAATTTCACTTTCGTCGTGTAAGCCACCCAAACTTACGCGTACATATTTTCTGCCAATTGCGTGTGCAATGGATCGACCCAAAGAAGTTTTACCAATACCCGGAGGTCCTAAAAAGCACAATATGGGGCTTTTCATATCTCCTTTTAACTTGAGCACTGCTAAATATTCAATTATTCGGCTTTTAATTTTAGACATCCCATAATGGTCTTTATCCAACACTTTTTGGGCATTTTTAAGGTTGTAATTATCTGCAGAATACTCATCCCAAGGAAGGTCAAGCATTAGGTCTAGGTGATTATAAACAATAGAGTAATCAGGAGTAGACGCATGCATCCTTTCTAATTTCTCAATACCTTTTTTAAACAATAATTTAGCAGCTTCAGGCCATTTTTTTACCTCAGATTTTAATTTCATGTCGGCAATTTCTCGCTCATTACTATCGCCGCCTAATTCTTCTTTAATGCTTTTTAATTGTTGCTGTAAAAAGTATTCCCGCTGTTGTTTGTCGAGTTCTGTGCGCGTTTTATTGGTTACTTTGTCTTTTAGTTCAGCAAACTGTAGCTCTCTATTAAGGATATGAATTAAATGCTCAGCTCTTTTGTAGATATCATTTATTTCTAATAAACTTTGTTTTTCGGCTAAGTCTGAATTTAAATTACTACTTACAAAATGGATTAAAAAAGAAGGGTTCTCAATGTTTTTTAAAATGATGGCAGCTTCGGTAGGTAAATTAGGTGATAGCTGAATTATTTGTGAAGCAAGGTCTTTAATACTACTTACATACACTTTAAAATCATCTGCAACTGGCAGTTCGTCGTCTGCCAATAATTTCACACTTGCTTTAAAATAAGG
>JAPLEL010000005.1 GCA_026391415.1 Bacteroidota bacterium | reverse complement strand
CACCTCTTCCCATTCCGAACAGAGAAGTTAAGTCCCTCATGGCCGATGGTACTCGCGTTAAGCCGGGAGAGTAGGTAGCTGCCATATTTATTTAAAAAACCCATTCATTAATTTGAATGGGTTTTTTTATGTGCCTACATCATCCCTTCATCTGCAAAACTATAGTAGCCTTCTTCACTTACTATTATATGATCCATTACTTGGATGTCTAAATATCCTGCTGCAGCTTTGATCTTTGTAGTTAGTTGTTCATCGGCCTTACTGGGTAATAGATTTCCACTAGGATGATTGTGACAGAGTATAATTGAAACTGCCCGATGGTCTAGTGCTTTTTTTAAAATAATTCTTGGATCGGCAACCGTGCCCGTCATTCCTCCTTCGCTAATTACTTCGTATTGAATGATTTTATTGGCTCGGTTTAAATACACTACTACAAAAACTTCTTTTTGTTTGTAACCAATTTGTGCTTGTAAGTATGCAGCTACATCGCTACTTTGTTTGATGGTTGTTTTTTTCTTTACAACCACAGATCTTCTTATGCCTAATTCTAAGGCAGCAACAATACTAATTGCTTTTGCTTTCCCCAAACCTTTAATTTTTAGATTTACTAACTCTTGCACAGAGGAGTTTCCTAAGTTTTGTAAATTGTTATGCACATGTTGCATGAGTTCTTGTGCTAATTCTAGTGCATTTTGCTGTTTTGTACCATTATTAATAAGGATGGCTAATAACTCAGTGACAGTCAATGTTTCCGCACCTTTCAGTAACAATTTTTCTCTTGGTTGATCGTCAGTTATCCAATTTTTTATAGAAGTTTTCGACATGTTGAAATTTTTTTGGTTTTCATTTTAGAATTTCTTAAACGAATATCTATCTTCGCTGAACACGCAAGCAATCTTATGAATCCAAATGTTAAGATATTCTCAGGTACTGGATCGCAAAAGTTGGCTGAAAAAATTGCGCAACGTTTTGGTGCTCCAATTGGCAAAATAAACATTCAAAAATTTAGTGATGGGGAGTTTCAACCCATTTTTTTAGAGAGTATTCGCGGTGATTATGTGTTTTTAGTACAAAGCACTTTTGCACCTACCGATAACTTGATGGAATTATTACTAATGATTGATGCGGCTAAAAGAGCCAGTGCCTATAAAGTAATTGCAGTAATTCCTTATTATGGGTTTGCACGTCAAGATAGAAAAGATAAACCTCGGGTTGCAATTGGGGCAAAATTAATTGCAACTTTATTGGAGTCTGCTGGTGCTGATCGGATTATTACAATGGATTTACATGCACCACAAATTCAAGGATTTTTTGATGTACCTGTTGATCACTTAGATAGTTCTGCTATTTTCATTCCATACATAGAACAACTTAAATTAGGCAACTTGGCTTTTGCTGCTCCGGATGTTGGTAGCACCAATCGTGTGAGAGAAATAGCCAGTTATTTTAATGCGCCAATGGTTATTTGCGACAAACACCGTAAACGTGCTAACGAAATTGCTAGTATGGTAGTAATTGGGGATGTTACTGGAAAAGATATTATTTTGGTTGATGACATCTGTGATACTGGTGGAACCCTAGCAAAAGCTGCTGGTTTACTGAAAGAAAAGGGTGCAAATAGTGTTAGAGCAATGATTACACATCCTGTTTTAAGTGGCTCTGCTTATGATAATATTGAAAACAGTATACTAGAAGAATTGGTTGTTTGTGATACCATTCCACTGAAACGTGAGTCTAGTAAAATAAAAGCAATTTCTGTAGCTGATTTATTTGCTATTGCTATTAGAAACGCCTACGAGAATAAGAGTATTACGAGTTTGTTTATACATTCTCAGTTGAAAGGAAGGGGTTAATTTAAATACCATCTTTTTAAAATCAAACAAACAAGCCTGTTTCAAGCAGAAATGCACCTGAAACAGGCTTATTTATTTTAGAGATATTAGTGGTTATCTGCTATTATCTACCATTTCTTTCTTACCTTCGCCGTCCAAAAAATTTATTAAAATGAAAACAGTTACAATCGAAGGACAACTGAGGACCGAGCATGGCAAAAAAGCCGCCCGCCAAATTCGCTCTCAGGAAAACGTGCCAGGTGTAATTTACGGGGGTGCTACGGAGATCAATTTTTATGCTCCTGCTAAGGCTTTCAAGCCTTTAGTGTACTCTGGTGAATTCCAATTAGCTAATGTTACAGTGGATGGTAAAACATACACTTGTATTTTGAAAGACTTACAATTCGACAAAATTAGCGATAGTTTGATCCACGTGGATTTGCTAGAATTAGTTGAAGACAAAAAAGTTATTGCAACCTTACCTTTGAAATTCGTAGGAACTTCAATTGGTGTTAAAGGTGGCGGTAAGTTGGTAATTAAAATGAAAGCGTTAAAAATCAAGACTTTACCTAAATTCTTGAAAGAAACAATTGAAGTAGATATTACCAATTTGGAATTAAACGAGAACATTCGTGTTGAAGATGTGAAAGATCCGAATTATGAAATTCAGAACTCACCTCGTATTCCTATCGCTTCTGTAGTAATGACTCGTCAATTAAAACAAGAAGAAGCAACAGCGGAAAAAGACGCTAAGAAAAAATAATTGGACGCAATCCAATATCCAAACGCCTCCGAGATTTCGGGGGCGTTTTTGTTATTAGGCATTGTCGGGTTCTGAAATAAATACACCAAACGTATCGATTATTTAGAACGAGTTACATTGATGCATTTTGTACTTCGTAAGCAAGACGCTATTTTTGAATGATTAATATGAGTAAATATCTAATTATAGGGCTTGGTAATATTGGCGATGAATACCGTCATACCCGTCATAACATTGGTTTTGATGTGGTTACTGAGTTCGTATTAAAGCAAGGTGGTTTTTTTAAAGCAGACCGTTTGGCGGATATTGCTGAAGTAAAATGGAAGGGCAAAACCTTTATTTGTATCAAGCCTACTACCTTTATGAACCTCAGCGGAAAAGCTTTTAAATATTGGTTAGACAAAGAAAAAATTGCCATAGATCATACCCTCACTATAGTTGATGACCTTGCATTACCACTGGAGAAACTCAGACTACGTGCAAATGGAACAGACGCGGGTCATAATGGATTAAAAGACATCCAACTTACACTTGGTACCGACGAGTATCCAAAGCTCCGTTTTGGCATAGGTAATCAATTTCCTAAAGGCCGTCAAGTGGAGTTTGTTTTGGGGAAATGGGAAGCTTCTGAGCAGTCTATCGTCAATCAAAAAATAGAAAAATGCACGGAGGTAATCACTCTATTTGCCTCAATTGGCTTGGAAAAGACTATGAGCCAAGTAAATAATTTGATTTTCACATAATAAATAAGCTTAATTATAGTTATAGCTAGTGTTTTAATGATTTAACCAATCATCTGTACTAGAACTATGAACATTTTCTGTGTTGGGCGTAACTATGCTGCGCATGCAAAAGAATTAGGCAATGATTTACCCGAAGAGCCGGTTATTTTCATGAAGCCTTCTACAGCGTTGTGGTTATCAAATACGCCATTTTTGTATCCTTCATTTACAAAAGAACTCCACCACGAAATTGAATTAGTGATTCGTATTTCAAAAAATGGACGAAATATTGCAGAAAACCAAGCCTCCAATTATTACAATGCCATTAGTTTAGGCATCGATTTTACTGCAAGGGATATTCAAGCCGATTTAAAGAAAAAAGGACTTCCCTGGGAGAAAGCAAAAGCTTGGGATAATTCTGCTGTTTTGGGTAAATGGATTGATTTAACTGCCGCGCATATATCTACACCTTTTCATTTTTCGCTTTTAAAAAATGGGTATCCTGTGCAAGTAGGTGATTCTACCAATATGATTTTTTCATTCGATAAAATAATAGCAAATATCTCAACCTATTTTTCACTCAATATTGGCGACCTGATTTATACAGGAACGCCTGAAGGTGTTTGATTATGTGTTATAGGAGATTTGTTAGAAGGTTTTTTAGAAAAAGAAAAAATGTTTGATCTAACCATAAAATAGTTCAAAGTATTGGGCAATATTAATTAATGCTAACAGCAAACATACTATCTGATGCTTACAAGTTGATGGTTACAGCGAAAGCCATGTGTGAAACATATGAGGCTAACCGTCAAGTATGCAAGTATGTTCATGCTTCATCCCGTGGACACGAAGCAATACAAATTGCTACAGGCATGCATTTGTTAAATTGTGATTGGGTTAGTCCTTATTACAGAGATGATAGTATGTTGTTGTCATTAGGCTTTAGTCCTTAGGGCGCTGCCTCCTCTGGAGAAATCTCAGGGTTTGGGTTGGCCATCGCGAAGATCATAGGATCGGGGCGCATCGTCGAGAGCGCCGCGGCGTCGATCAGCTTTGCGCCGGAGAGGCCGATCAACGCAAGAGTGAAGATGGTCAATTGCCTATTGTACTTTGTTCGATGGGTGATGGTGCAATGACGGAAGGAGAAATTAGTGAGGCATTGCAATTTGCTGCATTAAAACAATTACCCGTAGTTTATTTAGTGCAAGACAATCAATGGTCTATTAGTGCAACTGCAGAAGAAACGCGTTCGATGAATGCGTATGAATATGCTGCAGGTTTTAAAGGACTAAAAAGAATGCAATGTGATGGCAGTGATTTTATTCATAGCTATGAAACAATGGAGCAAGCAATTGCTTATGCAAGAATAGAAAGGAAGCCAGTTTTAGTGCACGCAAGATTGCCTTTATTATCGCATCATACTAGTGGTGTAAGAAAAGAATTTTATAGAAGCAGAGAAGATTTATTAAAACATGGATTGTATGATCCTATTCCAAAATTGCGCATTTTATTAAGTAGTGTTGGTATTGAAGAACATGTAATAAATGAAATAGAAACTACTGCAGGTGATATAATAAAAATTGATTTTCAAAAAGCACAAGCTGCTGCCGAGCCAGATGTTCAGTCGGTAGAAGACCATGTATTCGCACCGAGTGTTATTAAAGAAGAGCGTGGAGAAAGGTCTCCTAAAAAAGCAGAAAAAATACTAATGGTTGAGGCCGCTTTGCACGCTATTGATGAATTGATGCAAGAATATCCTGAAGCTATTTTATATGGTCAGGATGTGGGAAGTAGACTAGGTGGTGTTTTTAGAGAAACCGCATCTTTAGCAGAAAAATTTGGAGACCATCGCGTATTTAATACCGCTATTCAAGAAGCCTATATTATTGGTTCTACAGTAGGGTTGTCTGCTTTAGGACTAAAGCCAATTGTAGAAGTACAATTTGCTGACTATATATTTCCTGGCATCAATCAATTAGTAGCAGAAGTAGCAAAATCTTGCTATTTAACAAATGGTAAGTTTCCTATTCAAATGCTTTTACGGGTTCCTGTTGGCGCTTATGGTGGTGGTGGCCCATATCATAGTGGAAGTATAGAAAGTACGCTATTAAGTATTAAAGGAATAAAAGTGGTATATCCTTCTAACGCAGCAGATATGAAGGGTTTGATGAAAGCTGCTTTTTTAGATCCTAACCCTGTTGTGATGTTAGAGCATAAAGGGCTTTATTGGAGTAAAGTGCCTGGAACCGAAGATTCTAAAATGGTTGAGCCTGATAAAGATTATATCATCCCCTTGGGAAAAGCGAATATTATTTTACATGCAGATGCTGGATTGATAAAACGTGGTGAGTCTGTTTGTGTAATTACTTATGGAATGGGTGTTTATTGGGCCAAAGCTGCTGCAGAATTGTATCCTGGCAAAGTGGAGGTATTAGATTTACGTTCTTTATTTCCTTTAGATGAAGAAGCCATTTATGACTGCACACGAAAACACGGAAAAGTGTTAGTACTTACCGAAGAACAACAAAACAATTCTTTTGCCGAAGCATTATCGCTTAGGATTTCTAATAATTGTTATCATTTTTTGGATGCCCGCATTGAAGTGATGGGTGCCAAAAATCTGCCAGCTGTTCCGTTAAACGTTGCTTTGGAAGCAGCCATGTTACCTACTGCACTAAAAGTTGCTGAACGTATTAGTAAATTGTTGGCCTACTAAGTTTTTCATTTTAGGGAAACCCCTATATTTGCACCCCGAATAAGAAATATCCGGAACAATTTTGGCGAGGTAGCTCAGTTGGTTAGAGCACAGGATTCATAACCCTGAGGTCCCGGGTTCAAATCCCGGTCTCGCTACATGAAAATCAAGGACTTACGTTAAATCGTGGGTCCTTTGTTGTTTTTGCGTGAGGTTTTTGTCATTTCTTA
>JAPLEL010000081.1 GCA_026391415.1 Bacteroidota bacterium | reverse complement strand
CCGTACAGGGTTTAATTGAGTTAAAGATGTATGAAAAAAAACTCAAACAAAAGGATTTAGCAAAATTGCTTAACACAACAGATACCAAGCTTTCTGAAATTATGCATCATAAAAGAAAACCAAGTCTTTCCTTTATAAAAGCAATGAACGAGGTTTTGGGTATTGACGGAAACCTTCTTTTAAAGATTGCATAATTTAATTAACTCGCCAATCGCCAACCACTCTTCTAATTCCCTTTCGGCTACTTTTTTAAAAAAACAATTTATAAATACCCGTTTGATTTCTGGTTAAATTATGTGCTGTAAATCCATGTCCTTTATCGGTTAATTCTATGAACGAAAAAATCGTCCAGTCTTTGGGTATTGCCGGAAAATACAAGGTGAACCTTTTTACATCTCCTTGTTGTTTAAAATAATGTTTTGCGGGTGCCATTGGAATATTAATGGCATGTAGCATTGGCAAATCTTCTAAAAAACTATCTGTTTTATTAAGAATTGTTGTAGGATGAATATTTACCCATCCACCATTGATATATTTAGTTTTACCAACTGTACAACAATGCACAATAGTGCAAGACTCTTCTTGAAAATCGTTTAGAAGGCTTTCTTTAGCCGATTTATCAATTATTACTTTAATGTCTGTTTTGGGTGCATACTTTTCGGGCATGGAATAAATTTTGTTGTTCCCGTTTTTAAACGTTTACAAATTTATTCCAGCAAATAGCAGCCTATTGGAGGAGTGAGGTTGGATGTTATTCAATAACCGGATAATATATTTCACCCCAATCTTCTTGTTGGTTCGTTAGCATGATTTCTATAACTAACGGAATCAACAATTTCAGCATATTGTTACCGTCTTTTACTTGAGAACGATTAATATCGCTTTTAAACGTTGCGCCACCATGCATCAATTGATTTCTTAACGTGTATAAACGATCTAAAACAACTTCTAACAAGCCGGCTACATTTTGTGTTGATAGAAATTTCATGGAATCAACAACAGATTTATCGAATGGCTTTTTCCAGTCTTTAATTTCGCCACGTTGAAAGTCCCAAAAAGGTTTATAAACGTATTTATTCTCAATCAACAACCTAACCGGTCCAGAAAACTGATTCCATAAAAGGTGTGAAAACCGTTTTTCGTTATCGTGTTTTACCAATTTATGTACGAATTCACCAAAGCTTTCACGTTCTCGAAGCTGTTCTTCTTTCAATACATTAATAGCATAACAAGCATTAAAAGAAATCCATAGCCCAATAAACTGAATGTCTAGGTCTTTACTATCCTCGGCACATTTCAACCAACTAATTGCCCTATGCAACCGAACCGCATGCTGCTTCGAAATATCGGCACGAACTTTTTTAAGTGCTGCTTTTAGTTGGGTTGCATTCATTGTAAAAACGTTTTAACTAAGATAGCTACTTGCTGCTGTTTAATGAACAGTATCGATGATTTATGTCGATTTGACGTTAAAAAACGTTTTTAAACGGATTACTACAATGTGATAAGAAGGGTTTTATCGTAAGTAGTATCGATGAAATGATGAGAATCGAAGTGCTTTCAATACGTAACAATTCTAATCGTCTTATTCAATTTATTACAATAGTCAATAGAAAATTTAGTGCCATAAGACTTGCTGTCCCAAAAAACTAAGCAGTATTCACAATCTTCAACAATTAGTTTATTGCGAACAACCCCTGCGGCTTTACCATATTTCGCCCAATCCGGTTTATAAACGGTTAGTTTAATGTTATGCTGATTTGCCCAATTGGCAGCTAATGTATCTGCCCCCTTTGCACCACCAGAAATAATTTCTGTTATTTCAAATGGGAGGGAATTGATTGTTTCGGTAAACAATACCTCGTTCGAAAAGTTTCTGCTTCCTATTATTGCTATACGCATGTTATGATGTTATTAATTAATGTACAAACCCAATCTGCGACCGTTGATTTTTACGCAACGAAAATTCTTCTTTACACAAATCCATGATATAAGACTCCTTGTCAATTTGATCGTCTAAAACCGTTTTAATCAATACCTTTTTATGTACGTTTTGAATTTGACCGCCAGTTAATAAATAGTCGGAATTAATTTTGTTGATTGTGCTTTCAGAAATATCGGTAAATACATTGCTTAAAATTTGTTTACGCACTTCTGTTTCTGGACTCTTGAATTCTACCTTATATAAAAAACGTCTTTCAAATGCCGAATCAAAATGACTAGCCAAGTTGGTGGTGGCAACAAAAATTCCTTCAAAATTTTCCATGGCTTCCAATAGAATGTTCTGAAGCGTATTAAAACTTTTATCAACCGCAGAATTCACTTCGGTACGTTTTCCTAAAATGGCATCTGCTTCATTAAATAGAAAAATTGCATCCTTAGAAAAACTCTTTCTACATTTTGCGTATTCGGCAAACGAGGCCTGCAATTGTTTTTCACTTTCTCCAACAAATTTCGATTGAATTCTGCTTACTTCAAAAAAACAAACAGGGCGGCCAGTGCTTTTGGCCCATTGCATTACAGAAGATGTTTTGCCACCGCCTGCAACACCGCTTAATA
Source organism: Bacteroidota bacterium (assembly GCA_026391415.1). Lineage (GTDB taxonomy): Bacteria > Bacteroidota > Bacteroidia > Chitinophagales > Chitinophagaceae > Sediminibacterium. The sequence goes on along the minus strand of JAPLEL010000081.1, from coordinate 1,415 downwards.
AAATTGTAAGGCCACCTTTCATTCCTTTGTCTTTTAAACGCGTAATTAGTTTGTTGTAATTATCGTTTTCTAAAGCACGAGAAATTGTTTCTAATTGTTTGCCCTCTGTTGCATTATAAAACAATTTTTCTTCCGTAATTTTTTCAGGCATAATTAGCGTAGAATATTTTGGATGAAAAACGTTTACAGCCATTTCTTGGTAACCACCTAATAACATTTCTTGTGCAGTGTCAGACAACTTTACAAAATTCATAAACGAAAACATATCGTCCGAAAAAATTATTAAGTCTTTTAAAATTAACGTGCATTTACTTTCTTTTACCTGGCGCTTATATCTTAACCTATCTTGAATATCAGAAAACACTTCTTTAATAATTTTATCCAAATTAATTTCTTCGGCGCCTTCAATATGTTCAATGCAAATATCTAGCACCAAACACAAATCATAGTTATTCAAACCCTCTTGCGATAACAACCATTCTACCGCAGGAAACGATCTATTCGATTCAAGTAATAACCTAATTTCTGTACCCAATTCATTCGTTGATAAAACAGCGTCCATGCGTTTTACAAGCAACTCTCTGGCTTCAGACAATAACGACACAAAACTGTCAACCTTTGGGGTATCAAGTAAGCTGCTATCGCCTTTCATCACTGCGTCTAGTACTCTATCTTGTACACGAATATTTCTATTGTAATCGCTCTTTCTTTCGCAAGTAAAATCTTGTCGATTTACAAAAACAAAACGTCTTTCTAATAACTCCTCAATCGCTTCATTAATATCGGCAATAACACACATACGTTTACCAAAATAATCAATGAGTCTTTCGGTATCAACGGTTTTATCTCTTAAGCCACATTCAATAAAAGTAGCTAGTACAACAGACTGAAAATGGGTGATATTAAAAAAGTCTCTAATAACCAAAGACTCAGGCTCTAACTTAGCAAGTAGTGTTTCATTAATATCCTTACCCCTTGTAGAAGTAACTAATTTTTGAACAGCCGATAATAGGTCTTTTGAAATAAGTTTATCTTTCATAACAGTGCGTTTTTGAGGGGCGTAAATTTGCAATTGTTCTACGAGAACTCAGCAAAAATTTTTGTTAACTTATGCAGATGTGCAGAAGTTAATTCATGTTAAATAAAATGTGCACAACTAGTTATTAGTTGAGATTAAATTGGTATTTTATATTTTAATACTATTTAATGCAACATTAAAATGCTGTTGTGAAATTTTGTTTCAAAAAAGAAGAGAGGGCTGGTAATTAAAATATAATAGGAGAAAATATTATATACGGGGCGTCGTTTTATTAAATATTTTTTTTAAATGATAAAATTTTAAGAATGAACAATATTACATTAAAAGATTATGTGCAAATGATATGGCCCATTTTGAACAACTGTACAGTAAATGT
>JAPLEL010000071.1 GCA_026391415.1 Bacteroidota bacterium | reverse complement strand
TTTTTACTGTCCACCCAGCAGTATCAGTAAATACATCACGCGTACCTAAATTAATCATTGGCTCAATGGCAAGCACTAAATTTTCTTTCATTTTTGCACCACTACCACGCTTGCCATAATTGGGCACCTGAGGGTCTTCGTGTAAACTTTTTCCTAAACCATGGCCTACTAATTCTCGCACAACACCATAGCCATATTTGCGCTCGGTATGGTCTTGAATGGCAAAGGATATATCACCTACTCTATTGTTAATTATTGCCTTTTCAATTCCTTTATACAACGACTCTTTGGTTACTTTTACTAGTTGCAAAAGATCCTCACTCACTTCACCTAAAATAAAAGTATATGCATGATCTCCGTGCCACCCATTTAATATCACACCCAAATCAATAGAAACAATATCACCATTTTTTAATGGGGTATCATTAGGAAATCCATGCACCACTACATCATTAACTGATGCGCAAATATTATGCGGATATCCATGGTATTTATAAAACGACAAAACCGCATTATGAGACTTTACATAGTTGGCACATAAGGTATCAATTTGCAAGGTTGTCATGCCAGGTTTTAATACCTTAGCAACTTCAGCGAGGGTTTTGCTTACCAATAAAGCGGCTTCTTTCATTAAAGCAACTTCTGCATCTGTTTTATAAAATATCATAGTTGGTCTTCTACTCATGGTTAAAAAAAATAAACCTGTCAGGTGCTAGCCAGACAGGTTTATCAATATCGAATAAAGAAATTAGATCGTTGAAGTAGACACTGTTTGACGTCCTTGAATTCTTCCGCTATTCATTAATCCGTCGTATTGACGCATTAATAAATGTGTTTCAATTTGTTGCAATGTATCTAAAATTACACCCACCATAATTAATAAAGATGTACCTCCAAAGAATGAACTGAATCCTTGCGTAACACCTAATCGCTGTGCAAATCCTGGAAGAATACCAACCAAGGCTAAAAAGATAGCACCAGGTAAAGTGATTCTATCCATGATAGATCCAATATAGTCGGCAGTTGGTTGACCAGGTTTTACACCAGGTACAAATCCATTATTACGTTTTAAGTCTTCGGAAATTTGTTTTGGATTAAAAATCAAAGCAGTATACAAGAAAGTAAATCCAATTACCATTACAGAATAAATAATCATGTACCAAACATTGCTGTGGTCATTAAATATTCGAACAATACCTTGTGCTGAATCAATATTGGTAAAAGACACCAAAGTTGGTAAAAACATGATTGCTTGTGCAAAGATGATTGGCATTACACCAGCACTGTTAACTTTTACAGGTAAGAATTGACGCGCACCACCAAACTGACGGTTACCTACAATTTGCTTAGCATAATTAACTGGTATTTTGCGTACCCCTTGAACCAAAATGATCAAAGCCATAATTACGGTTACCAATATGGCAACTTCAATTAAGAATATCAATAAACCGCCACCACCTTTTTCGCCTTTAGCGCTAAATTCTTGAATGATATTTTGTGGAAGACGAGCCAAGATACCTACCATGATAATAATAGAAGTACCATTTCCCAATCCTTTGTCTTGGATTTTTTCACCCAACCACATTACAAACAAGGTGCCTGCTGTAAGTGTGATGATAGTTGAAAACCAAAAATAAGGTTTGTAAGCAACTAAAATTGCTTCTGCATATCCAGGACTATTTAAGTACCCAACATACGCTGCTGCTTGAAAAATAGTAACAATTACAGTTAAGTAACGTGTCCATTGGTTAATTTTTTTACGACCACTTTCTCCTTCTTTTTGAACTTTTTGTAATTGAGGAACCAAAATGGTCATCAATTGCATAAAAATCGAAGCAGAGATATAAGGCATAATTCCCAAAGCCAAAATAGAGGCTTGAGAAAAACCACCACCTGCAAACATGTCGAAGATGCCTAATAAACCGTTGCTTTTAGTAGCACGTTGTGCCGCTTCAATAGCGTTTGGATCCATCCCAGGTAACGCAATGTGGTTGCCTAAGCGATATAATAGTACGAAAGTTAATGTAACAACAATCTTACTACGTAGATCTTCAATTGCCCAAATATTCTTTAAAGTCTGAACTAATTTTTTCACTGATACTATTTGTTAGAAGTTAATGCCTCAAAACCAAAAAAGACGCATCACCGATGCGTCTGGAAAGTTACAGTAAATTTACTTTACTATTTCAACAGTTCCGCCAGCTGCTTCAATTGAAGCTTTGGCTTTGTCGCTTATTTTGTTCACTTTGAATGAAAGTTGTGCTTTCAATTCGCCAGTGGCTAGTATTTTCACTCTATCTGTACGGCTAATTAAACCATTGATATATAAGTTTTCAAGAGACACCTCTGTAAAACCATACTTCTCAACTAATTGGTCTAATTGACCTAAGTTGAACACTTTGTATTCAACACGGTTAATATTTTTAAATCCACGCTTTGGAATACGGCGTTGGATTGGCATCTGACCACCTTCGTGGGCCATTTTGCTTTTATACCCTGCACGGCTTTGACCACCTTTATTACCTTTTGTAGAAGTACCACCTTTACCAGATGCTTCTCCTCTACCAATACGTTTTTCTTTGTGAACCGAACCAGCTGCTGGTTTTAGTGTGTGTAATTTCATCTTAAACTGATTTTGTACTTAGCGGGGAATCACCCCTCGCAGATTGAATAAATAATTAAGCGATTTCTTCCACTTTTACTAGATGGCTAACCTTGTTAACCATTCCTAATATTTGTGGAGTAGCTTCAACTTCCTTAGAAGCATTTAGCTTTTTCAAACCTAAAGCAATCAGTGTAAGTTTCTGACGCTGTGGTCTGTCAATCC